>JAAHGR010000033.1:0-20328 GCA_010672425.1 Symploca sp. SIO2E6 | reverse complement strand
TTCTCGTTCTTCGCGATAAGTTCTTAAAAATTCTCCCCGTTGAGGATTGAAAAACCGCAACTCACCATTGCTAAATAACCACAGTTCTAATCCTAACACCAAGGAGGGAACCACTATGGTTCCGTTTTCCAGGTATTTGGGAGTGATCGTAGAGTAGCCATTTTTGGTTAAACGCCGTCCTTTGAGCGCTGGTTTGAGATAATCACCACTGGGGTCGTACTGAAAATACTCCGACACTCCCATTCTTGCATAAGTGACTGGTTTCTCTTGTTCGTCCTTATGGCGGGTGCTGCTGGAGGTCACTTCTAGAACCCAATCCGGTGTTTTTCCCTGCTCTTCCCACACTTTGTAACTTTTCCGGGGACGGTTGTCTACTCCAAAGATGACAAACACATCCGGAGAGACTACAGCATCGGATACTCCTTGCTCATAACATAGCCAAAGATTGCCGGAAACATAGACATCCTCCTCGGAATCTTGAAAATGGATTTTGAGGGATTCGACCCCATAAACTAGATAGTTGCGGTTAGAATCGCTTTCTGCCATAGGTGAGCCGTCTGGTTCTGGATAAACAACTGGTATTTTAATAGGAGACAGAGTCATTGGAATTTAGAATGTAGAATTTAGAATGTAGAATTTAGAATTGAAAGATTTGCCTCATTGTCTCAATGTTACAGCAGTTTGCTCTGCTAGTGATCATGAACGCAGCAACCGAGATCCCCGACTTCTTGGTTGAAGAAGTGATTAACGGGACAAACCGGAAGAAGAAGTCGGGGATCTGCTGCAAGCTATAATTGTAATTGACATTGCTGGAAAATGTAATGAACTGCCCCAAATAACTCTTCCAAATCGGAAATTCTGTAGGACTTAAGGTTTTTTGTAAACAAATTATCCTTTAACTTAGCAAATTCCCAGATTTTGCCATTAGAAACCATCCCAAAAATGGTTTGTCCTTGAATTTGGTTTATTTTTTGACAGGCAACCATTTCCGCTCCACATTGCCCCCAACCAGAAGTAAAATCATCTCTTTTGGCTTCCATCGCTGCCAAAAAAGGCTTATCAAAAACTATCTTTCCTAAGGGGGATTTTTGAGCCAGAACATAATCTGGTATTCCTGATAAATCTTCATCATAAATCAAGGTCTGATGACTCCACAGCAAAAAGTTATCCTTATAATTGTACCAAGCTTCGGTTAAAATTGGTGCAATCAAGTTTTCACAAATAGCTGATTCAGAATTATCGACTACTCCTTCTCTGAGGAGAATTTGAAACCGTTGTTTAAAGTAATCGTTTAGCGGCAGCTGTGATTCAACAATAAAGTCATTCTCTTGATAAGTTAACTGAAATGCTTTGACCAGCATTTCTAAGTTTTTATAAGAAGTGAACGCCATTTCTATATCTTGTCGTCAAGCAATTGAAGATTGAAGATTGAAGATTTTAGATTTATTCCCTAATGATACTAATTTCACTGAGAATAAGGATTGCGAGCTCTCTGCAATAACTGTTCAGCATTGGCTACCCACTGCTCATTACCCTGGAGTTGATAAAGATCCCTCGCATATTGCAATACTTGCTGGGCATCACTAAATCGATTTTGCTGAAGAAACACCAAGCCAGCACCATAATAAGCATTAGCGTAGTTAGAGTTAGCAACAGCTGCCTGCCGAAAGGCATCTAGAGCAGCATCCAATTCTTCTTGGTAAAATAAAATTGAACCAAGGTTGTAGTGAGCTTCTGGGTAGCGGGGACTAATTTTGATGGCCTGCTCGAATGCCTTTTTGGCTTCTGCAAGATTTTCCTGCTGCAAGTAAATCATGCCTAAATGATAAGCTGGTTCTGGAGCGTTAGGACTGAACCTGATGGCATTTTGAAAGGAAGCGATCGCTAGTTCTCGTTCTCCTGATTTAGCAACTACCAGACCATAATTGTAATGAGCAACACCGAGGAGAGGATCGAGTTCCAAAGCTTTGGTTAAATAGGTTCGCGCCTGGGGTAAATTATTCCCTTCCAACAAAGCGGCACCTAAGTTAGCAAAAGCTAGTGCAAATTGGGGATCGGTTTGGGTAGCACGGTAAAAAGCATCTACTGCCTGCTGCAATTCTCCCATTTGCCGTAAAGCTAAACCTAAGTTATAGTGAGCTGGGGCTAATTGGGGATCGAGTTGTGCTGCTTGTCGAAAAGCTGCGATCGCTTGTGGTAACTTACCTTGTTGTATCAATGCGAGTCCCTGCTTTAACTGCTCCCTGGCTACCGGCTGTGTAGGTTGGAGGGAGGGAAGGGACTGGGCAATTGTTTCAGCAGCAAGGGATGGTACTGGTGCAAGAAGGCAGAAGGCAGAAGGCAGAAGGCAGAAGGCAGTTCGGTGAAGCCGTTGCCGCAGGGTGGGATTCATGGGATTATAGATTATAGATTATAGATTTTAGATTATAGATTTTAGATTTTTTTCTCAGCTAATTACATCGTAACAAATTTGTTGCTTGTTGTTACTTAAATTTATAAAGTATGTAATTTCTTCATTTCAATTAATTTTACTTAATCTTTAATGTAGTTTATTTTACAAGAGATTGCGGGTTTGGTTTCATTGGCCTCAGAACACGCTAATCTCACGAAAGCGGTGGTAAGCCGATTCCTTCAAAGGATGGGAAGGATAGCCGCCTGCTGCTTAGTTGTTTGTGGAATGCACGAGAAATCAAATAACAAATAACAAACAACTAACAACAAATAACACGTTAGCGTAATTATCCTGGGGGTAAATCATGAGAGAAAAAGTCATTGCTACCACCCGTAATGTGGCAATTGTTGGTCCCTATTCCAGTGGTAAGACAAGTCTACTAGAGAGTTTATTGTTCGTTACCGGTGGGATTTCTCGCAAAGGTAACATTAAGGAAGGAAATACAGTGAGTGATAGTGCTGCTGAGGCACGGACTCGCAAAATGAGTGTAGAAATAAGTGCTGCTAGTACTGAATATCAAGATATCCGTTTTAATTTTATCGACTGTCCTGGCTCCATTGAATTTAGAAGAGAAACTTACAATGCCCTAGTTGGTGTGGATGCCGCTGTTGTGGTTTGTGAACCAACGAGCGATCGCACTCTGACTCTGGCACCTTTATTCAAATTCCTGGACGACTGGGAAATTCCCCATTTAGTCTTCATCAATAAAATAGATAGGCTTCATTGTAACGGCGGGGTTTGTGGTACTCCGTACAGGGAGATTTTAGATGCCCTAAAATCAGTTTCGACTCGTCCGTTAATATTGCATCAGTACCCGATTGGTAAAGGAGAAGAACCAATCGGGTTTATTGATTTAGTGACGGAACAAGCTTATCGTTACCATGAAAATGCCCCTGCTGATCTGGTGCCTCTGCCAGAATCTTTACAAAAACAGGAGCAGATAGCACGAACTGAAATGTTGGAAACCTTAGCAGATTTCGATGACCATCTGCTAGAAGAACTGCTAGAGGAAATTGAGCCTCCCCAAGATGAAATTATCAAAGACCTGAAGATGGAATTAGGTGCAGATTTGATTGTACCTGTGTTCATGGGGATTGCGGAGAAAGATTACGGAGTCAGGCATCTGATTGATGCTCTAGTGAGGGAAGCACCGAACCCTGAGTCTACTGCCAAGCGCCGTTTAAATGAAGTGGATAGTGAGCTTACTGTAGCCCAAGTACTCAAAACCTATTACACTCCCCAAGGTGGCAAACTATCTCTAGCGCGGGTCTGGCAAGGTAAGTTAACGGATGGCATGAGCCTCAATGGTGTCCGTGCCGGTGGTTTGTATCATCTGCTAGGTCAGCAACAGCAGTCTACCCAGGAAGCCTCAGCGGGTGATATTGTCGCCATTGGACGGCTAGAGGGAATTAAAACTAGTGACATTCTAGTTAGTAACGGCACTAAATCGGCAATCGAACTACCAAAAGCCGAAGTTTTTGCACCAGTCTATGCTTTAGCCATCGCGCCTGAAAAGCGCAAGGATGAAGTAAAGCTGAGTGCCGCCTTAACTAAATTATTGGAAGAAGACCCCTCCCTCGCCTGGGAGCAACATGGGGATACTAACGAAATTATTCTCTGGGGACAGGGAGATATTCATCTGAAGGTAGCTCTAGACCGGCTCAAGCGCAAATATAATGTGCCGATGACCACCCAGTTGCCGCAAGTTCCCTACAAAGAAACGATCCGTAAAACAACCACTTCCCATGGACGCTACAAGCACCAGAGTGGGGGACATGGACAGTTTGGTGATGTTTACCTGGATATTAAGCCTTTAGACCGTGGCGAAGGCTTTGACTTTTCCGAAACTATTGTCGGTGGAGTAGTGCCTAAGCAATATATCCCCGGCGTAGAAACTGGTGTTCGGGAATATTTGACCCACGGACCTCTAGGTTTCCCGGTTGTTGATGTAGCTGTTACTTTAACCAATGGCTCCTACCACTCCGTCGATAGTTCCGAACAAGCCTTTAAACAAGCAGCGCGGCTGGCAATGACGGATGGTATGCCCAAGTGTGAGCCAATACTTTTAGAGCCAATTATGGTCATTGAAGTCTGCGCACCAAATGAATTTACCTCGAAGGTACTGCAACTGGTAACTGGACGCCGAGGACAAATTTTGGGCTATGAAGCGCTTGCAGATTGGTCTGGTTGGGACGGTGTTTCCGGTTATTTACCCCAAGCAGAAATGCATGACTTTATTGTCGAGTTGCGATCACTTACTCTGGGTATTGGCTTCTTCAACTGGAAGTATGACCACCTCCAGGAAGTTCCTGGAAAGTTAGCTAAAGCTGTGCTAGCAACAGTTGGTAATGGTTAGTGCTTTGAAGGCTTCAAGGCAGAAGGCTCCAAGTCAGATCTGTCAGGTCGCCTTCTGCTAAAATCTAAAAGGCTAGAGCTTTACTGAAGGGAAATACCAGCCATGGTCAGCTTACCTCAATTGCAACTAGAAGAAATAGAATACCCCAGCAGCGATGGTGAACCAATGGCTGAAAGTGATATCACAAGAGAATTGATGATTGACAGTGTTAGGTCATTACAAGCCTATTTTCAACAGCGACCAGATGTCTACGTCTCGGCTAACTCTTTTATTTATTACGAACGGGGAAATAAAAATGCTTCTGTCTCGCCAGATGTATATGTGGTGAAAGGAGTCCGCAAACGGAAACGAGATAGCTATAAGGTTTGGGAAGAGGGGGGAATTACGCCAGATTTCGTTTTAGAGATTACTTCAGAAACCACCCAGGAAAAAGACCAAAAAGTCAAACCAGATATCTATCGCCAGTTAAATGTATTAGAATATTTTCAGTACGATCCATCGGGACATTATCTCAATCCGATATTGCAAGGATTGCGGTTGATAGATGGAGAATATCAGCCGATTACAGGTGAGGTGGTTTCTCCCAGTGATATCACGTTGTACAGTGAAACCTTGGGACTGGAGTTGTGCTTGGTTTATGGTGATTTGAGATTTCGCGACCCGCAAACAGGTGAGTTGCTCGAAATTCGTCTTGATGTAGAACAACGGCGAAAGGAAGCCGAACTTGCACTAACAGAATCAGAGCGATCTCGAACGATATTACAACAATCCCTAACGGAATCAGAGCTTGCCCTGGCGAATACAGCGCGTGAGTTGTTAAAGTCTGGGTGTGATGTGGAACGGGTGGCACAATTAACAGGATGGTCTGTAGAGAGGGTCAAATTAATTCAAAATTCAAATTTATGAACTCTTAATTTCGTGCTGGGTATGGTGCATGGGGATACTGGCGTAGATAGCAGGGTCAGTTTTCTTACCTATTCCCCATACCTTTCTCAGGACAATCTCAGTTTGTCAAGACTTAATATTATATAAGGATTGACAACTCCAAGGCAGCAAAACAATGAATAAATTCAATCAAATTCTGGTTCTATTCCCCACTCTGATGATCCTGGCTAGCTGTGCGGGTCCTCCACCGTCTAATCAAGCTCAGGATACGAATACTCAGACTCAAACGGCATCTGTTGCTCAAGCCGCGCCCTTGAACTATGATGACTATGCTGAGGTACTGACGACCTATGTTACAGAAGATGGACTAGTTGATTATCAGAAGTTGCAGGAGAATCGACAGCAATTGGATGATTTTAATGCGGCTTTGGGTGCAGTTAATCCTAATGATTATGAATCTTGGAGTGAAGCAGAGCAAATTGCTTTTTTGACCAACGCCTACAATTCTTTCACCCTGCAATCGATTATTGACCAAAATCCTCTCAAAAAAAGTATTAGGGATATTCCAGGAGTCTGGAAGGGCAGAAAGTTTGATGTTGCTGGTCAAACCAAGACCTTGGATAATATTGAGCACAAAACCCTACGGGTCGATTTCAATGAACCCCGTATTCACGTCGCCTTAGTTTGTGCCGCCATAAGTTGCCCACCACTAAGGGACGAACCCTATACTGGAGAACAATTAGATGCTCAACTTGATGACCAAACTAGTAAATTCCTAGATAGTCCCCACGGTTTACGCATTGATCGGGAGAAAGATACAGTTTATATTTCTTCCATCTTTAAGTGGTTTGGTAAAGATTGGGAGCAAACCTATGGTGTAGAGGATAAATTCACTGGTAATGCCAGCGAGCGAGCAGTTTTAAATTTTATTAGCAACTACCTGAGTTCAGAGGAAAAGGAGTATCTTGAGCAGGGTGACTACAAGCTAAAATATTTAGACTATGATTGGTCTCTTAATAAGCAATAGCTAATTGTAGTGGGAGCATCTTGCTCCCTGTCGCCTGTTACCTAGTGTCTGCGGCATAAGTGTGTAAGCTATACCATAAAGTGGTTTCAAGCATTAGGATAAATGCTTCATTCCTTCTTACTTGTTACTTGTTACTTGTTACTTGCTACTTATTCTCCCAAGCCTTACCTACTTTTGCTCCCTGTCGCCTGCTGCCTACTCCAGAAACAGCTCTTTAGCTATATGATAGCAATAATCTTGCAGCAAAACCCGAGCGATCGGTAACCATTGCAGGGAAAACTGGTTATTTATAAGGAAAAAGTCATGGTTGCAAGCTCTAATATCAAACAACTAATCAAAATCCTGATTGGTGCAGCTTGGATAGACGGCAAAATACAGACAGAGGAACGGGAATATCTCCATCAAGTCGCAAAACAAGCAGAAGTTGCTGATGATCCAGAGATTAAGCCTTTGTTGAATGAGCTAAGGGCTGTATCCGCTGAGGAGTGCTATAAGTGGGTAGAGGAGTATCTGGGAGATTGTCCTAGTCAAGAAGATTACCAGCAAATGATTGAAGCGCTAAGTGCTCTAATTTATAGTGATGGCGACGTTGACACAGAAGAAGCCAAACTCCTAACTCGCGTGCAGCTTCTCGATCCGGCTGGTGAGTCACCCAAGTCTGCTTCTAACAAAGTCCTCAAAACTATCCAAAATCTCTACCGCCGCTGGCTTGACAAGCAAGTGTGACTAGGGCTTGCGGAATAAGTCGTAATCCTCGAAGGTCGTCATTTGTCATTTGTCATTTGTCATTTGTAAGATGTAGGTTGGGTCGAGGAACGAGACCCAACACTCAGGATTTTGTGGTATATTTCTATATGATGGAATAGATGTGCGCCTGTAGCTTCTGGTCAGATAAGATATCCATCAACGTTGCTGGTTTTATAGGCAATCGCATCCTCCCAACTGGATGTCGGCAGGGGTCTCCCGTTATACCCGAAGGGTTAACGGCGGGAGAACGTCACAAAGTAATGGTAAAGTCCTTGTCCGGTGCGTCTCTTTCAAGTCGGGAGGCAGGAGGCTCCGAGGCAGTCCCCATGAAAAAAAATTTCACCACCAGGAGATGAAAGTAGCCTCTTCCCTATTCCCCGTTCCCTGTTCCCTCCCATTGCCACCAGACTGTTTCAGACTTATTCAGCAAACCCTACATATTCCTCAGGGCGAACGACGGGACTCGAACCCGCGAATGGTGGAACCACAATCCACTGCCTTAACCACTTGGCTACGCTCGCCATTGCGTCTTCTAGTGTAACATTTGCTGTGCCAATTGATCTACTATGTAGTGGAATTTATCAGGAATTTTAGTCTACGAGGATGTAGTAATAGCTATGTGGACAGTTAAAGAAGTATAATGAAAGGTTTATCAGTTTTGGCAGTGGTTGGTGGCTTAGCTCTAGTAGGACTAGGAACCGCGATGGCGGTGACTAATCCTCCGCAGGATGCCTATGATGAGTATGCTGTTGAGCAGTTGAGTGTCTATCTTAAGAAGGAAGGTTGTAACCAAGTACCCCAACTCCCTGAAGTTGAGGACTTTTTCCCTCAAGCCGAGGAATTTCTCCAGAGTCAATGCAAATCCCTCGTTGACACGGCACGTCCCCAAATTAAGCAAATTCTTTCGCAAAAGACAGAGCGCCAGAACTTACTCATATTCAGCATTTATCGCACTGACTTGGATCTTGGTCTTTCACTGCCTGCTTATCATTTTGAAACGGTGGGAGTTTTTCAGAAGTTTTACATCTACCAGTTTAAGGAGCAGGGAGCAGGGGAGTAAAATGCTAGTTTGGTTTATACAATAGTCAATCCACCTCTTAGTGATCGCACTATAATTTATGGAGTAATCAAAGTCCTCAAGCTATGAGCAAACAACCAACAGCCAGTAAAGACTTGTCTTTGGCTCTAGATATTCGTCCGATTAACGTTGCAGAGTATCATTGTATGGCCGAAGCTGGAGTTTTCCATCCAGAGGAAAGGGTAGAATTAATTACAGGACAACTAGTCAAAATGGCTGCGAAGGGAACTGCTCATACTGTCACTCTCAGAAAAATTAATCGTCTCTTTACTCGTCTGAGTTTGCAGCTAGAGGTGATGGTACAAGTTCAAGACCCAATTGTCCTTGATAATTATTCTGAACCGGAACCAGACTTGGCATTACTGAGGGTAGATCCTAGAGAATACATTGATGCTCACCCCACTGCTGCTGATACTTATTTAGCTATCGAGGTAGCCGATTCTAGTTTTAAATACGATTGCGAAACTAAAGGTAAATTATATGCTCAGTCAAATATTGCTGAATATTGGGTTGTAGATGTGATTCAAAGACAATTACATGTTTTTCGCCAACCAAGTAATGACGGTTATCAAAGCGAGGTTATTTTAACTGAAGATGCTAGTATTTCACCTTTACAATTTCCTCAGATAACAATTTATGTCCAAGAGATGTTCGCTGTTATCAGAAATCAGCCGTAGTATGGATAGCGATCGGTTTTCCACTATTTATTAGGAACTCAGTTGACTGGGCTTTGATTGTTTGAACTGTTTATCCTTTCCTTAATATAACGTGGAACTGGCATCCTGCCAGTTGTTCATTTGGATGTAATTCTAGAATAGAGCATCTTGCTCGCTTGGGTGTAATGTTAGGGAGCAAGATGCTTATATCAAGTTCGGTTGAATACTTACACTTTGGCTGCAACAAGGCAGAAGGCAGAGGGTTCCAGGGCTCCAAGGGAAGAAAGAAGGTTGCAAAGGAGAAGGGAATTATAAGTGATTATCCTTTCCTTGATATTACACTACAAAAATAATGAAAATTCCTTTCTCCACATCCGGTGCCTCTCTTTTATTCCTCAATCCCTAATCCTAATGTTCGTTCTCCAATCTTACCAGCCAACTTCTGAAAATCCCTATAAACCTTTTTGGCAGCAGTCGCATGAGCACCAATAGCTCCATCAGCAGGTTTCAAGTGAAACATTGGTTTGCGTGCTTCCTGAGCCATTGGCATCAAACTCTGATAGTTTTTGACCAAAGCTAAACAATGAGGATCATCTGCTACAGACAGATGATTATCTCCAGGTTCAGCTAACACAGCCTGTCGGTAAACATGGGGAATCTTAGCAATCCAACGATTGTAAGCTTTCACTGGACGGTCTAGTCGTGCTGAGTGTTGTAACACAACGTAGCCAATTGGTTGTATCTGTCCCTCAGGTAATACTAGATCATCCGCTAGATTTTGGTGCAGTCTATTTTTCCAGTTTTTTCGCCAGTGTCGCAATGTCGGACCAAGGTTCTGTAAACCTTGCAAAGAAAATAAATCCGGCGAAAGCGGCATAACAACGTAATCTGCGGCAATCAGTGCTGCACGGTTAATAGCTCCTAAGTTGGGACCTAAATCCACCAATATGAGATGCGCTTTGTGGACTACGGCTGTTTTTTGCATCACTCTCCAAAAAGCAGATATAACCCGAAAGGCACGTTCATCACCATCCATGCACTTAGGCCATACCTCTGAGAGTTGATCCTCAAAACCAGAAAGCGATAAATCTCCTACTAAAAGTGCCAGATTCTCACCCAACAATGACATTTGTTCTTCAACATATTCCAAGTGCGGGTCAGCAATATCACCAATTCCTTTGATTAAGGGTTGTACACAACCAAAGATAGTACTAGGATGATTGCCATCAGGCCATAGTTCTTCCAAGCGATCTTCGTTAAGAAAAGCAGCTGTGAGGTTAGCTTGGGGGTCTAAATCAGCTGCAACCACACGCAAACCCAAATTACTGTACATCCACGCCAAGTGATAAACCAAGGAGGTTTTGCCAACTCCTCCCTTATTGTTGAAAAAAGCAATAATCTTCGTATTCATGACCTTTTTCTGACTATAACTAGTACATGAGTATCCTCCACTATCCACTCTAGGGGTGGATTGCCATTCTTCTGAAGTTGTTGTTTTGCTAGTTGAATGCCTACTCCAATACTAGCTGTGGACTATACCGTACTGTCGTCACCCTGGAGCTACCTTACACTGATAATCACTGGTGATAATAACACAATCTTCTTGAAGAAGTCGGACATCTTGCCCACTTGCCCAGAATTGTTTCCCTATTAGTTGCAATTGCCATTACTTTTTGCTACTATTATTAACGATGGAAAAGGTGTGCGCATATAAACTATCATCCCCACCTTCAACAATAAGTAAGTTGGGTAGAGCGTTCGCGAAGCGTCTCAGTAGGAGAAGCGAGACCCAACGAGAGGGTATACCTTTGTACCACAGGATAACAGGAGAAAGCGATCGCTAGGATAGTGGAATAAGTAGGGTCTGCTGAATAAGTAATAAGTAATGAGTAATGAGTAATGAGTAATGAGTAATGAGTAATGAGTTAAGAGTAACGGGTCGCTTGCTGCATAAGGCCTTCGTGTAATTTCGACTGGCGTTAAAACCTGTGAATAAAACCCATCACATTATTGATTTAACCCGCTCTTCCCCTACGATAGTGCAAGCTTTTTGAGCTCATTGAGACAAAATCCTTGCACTTTTTGAGGAAAAAAATGGTTGAAAGCCCTGTAAGCCATGGCTTCCAGACTTATGCAGCAAGCCCTAAGTAGGTTGGGTGTAGCGCAAGCGAAACCCAACACAACCTACACCAGCGTGCCACAAAATTACAGAAGAAAGCGATCGCTAGAATGGTGTAATAAAGTAGTGCGATTGTCTCGTCTGCACTTATGTCAAACGCGAGCAAGATGCTCGCACTACCTTTCAGGAAACAAGCAAAACCCTCTTCACTATTGTCTATTGCCTCATTCTATAAGCGGATCGCTCCTCACAAATTCAAAAGGCTCTGGATATTGTCGAGAATCTCATCAAGTTCAATATCGAAGTGAGTCTTGAGAAACTCCATTAACCCGGTTCCCCGCTTGAGAATTGTGGGTAAAGCATCCAGAGCATTTTCAGCCATTTCCTGTAAATTAGAGTTATTACGATCTACTCCTAACTTACCGATAGTATCCAAATGCTTCAGTGCCTTCTTCTGATCCTTCTCACTCAAGCCAGAATCTTGAGAGGCAATCGCTTGCTGTAGCTGTTGGAGTAAATTAGCTAAGGTGGGAGCTTTTGCTGATTCTGACTTACTCAGCTGATTAATCGTATTAGTAACCGTACCACTAAGATCACCACCAGCTACACCAGTCAGATTCTCTCCAGCTACAGCGGTGCTTTCACCTCCAGCTACACCACTAATTTTGCTACCAGTTACATCGCTAATTTTGATTTTGCTACTTTAATCAGGTATAGTATCTCCTTGATTGTGAAACTTAGAGCGATCGCCTGGAGAATTTTCAAATATTGCCCCTTTTAGGTTGGCACCTCTCAGGTCGGCATCTCTCAGGTCGGCAAAACTCAGGTTAGCATCTCTCAGGTCGGCAAAACTCAGGTTAGCAAAACTCAGGTTAGCACCACTCAGGTTAGCAAAACTCAGGTCGGCAAGACTCAGGTTAGCACCAACCAGGTTAGCACCACTCAGATCAGCACCCCTCAGGTCAACACCACTCAGGTCAGCACCCTTCAGATCTCGGTTTTGAGTTGGCTGATTGAGAATTTCTCCTACTAGACGCCATTTATCATCTGTCCCTTCTTCTTCACCTTCAACAAATTTTTGCGAAACTGTATGACGTAGCAGACGGACACACACATTTCCCGATTCTTCTTTACAGGTAAGGCTGTCTGGTCCATTTTCTTCTATGTAGCGTTTAAAAACAGAAAAACCTCGACCTACTCCTTCATATACCAGTAAATTTGTTAAGTACAAAGCAACGGCTGCGTCAGTGGGTTCAGAGACAGTGAGGGAACTTTGAAGGAACTTGCCCCACGAGTTACCATCTGGAAAAGAACCTGGGTTATATACTTCAACCGCTTCTTTTGTAAGAGTTACCTTGACAAGACCGTTTGCATCATAATTTCTATGTGTAATAGCGTTAGAAATCATTTCACGTACAACCGACATATCAATTTCAGCTACATCATGCCTTGTGCCCTTGTTATCTATGTATGATTTTTGTACTATATAACTGTTTACTTTCTGAACAAGTTGTTGAACTTGATAACTTAATGGTCCGTAAATATCTTCTCTTTCAAAATGAGGTGCATCAGGAGGATTGCCGACAAAAAATATTGACCTAGCTTGTGGATATAGTATGTGTGGTGTTTTGTGAAAACAAAGAACTGCTGATTTATGTAGGAATTTTTTACCGTTATGTGAAATTGGTGAATAAAGACCCAACTTACTTAAAACTGCTGGTAATCTTTGGTTGTCAAAAAAACCAGGTTCTACCTTATTTGAGTATTCTTTTAGTAGACTCAGGTTTAAATCATCAATATTTGCGTTTAGGCAAGGGTGATAACTTGGCGCATTCTGTTCATATAAAGTTCTTAGATCATCAGATGATTGAACAGCATGAGTGTTTTGAGGAATATCACTAGAATTTTCGGTTTCTTGTCTCCCAGTTGCTTTAGTAAGATTTTTAGTTATCCAGATAGCCTTATCAGCTTTACTAATTTGAAAAACAGGGGTTTGGAAATATGACGAAAGTTTCTCTTCTGTTGAAAGTTTATCTTGAATATATGTAACAATATCGTCAACACTAATTAATCCGTTATCCGTAGGTGTGCCATCTAATCCAGTGTTGATACCTTTACATAACAAACTCGTAAATACGCTGTGGGAGCGATCTTCTAATTCGTAACTCTGCTGTGTTTTTTTTGAAGAAGCTATGATGGCTATTCCTTGTGGAATATCATCTTCGTCAACAATGATTGAACTACCGTCACTTTTCGTGCCAATAGCCGCACCACTATGACAAGCATCTAAAATTAAAATTGCGCGACTAACACCGTTTGTTTCTAACTCAGTGAGTAAATTTCTAAACGGATAATATTTTTCGCCAAACTTCAAACAATAATTATTTTTGATAACTTCCCCGTGACCAGAAAAGTAAAAAATCAACTGAGTGGATGGATTCCAGCATTCTAATACTGGTAAAATGGCTGATTCCAGCTCTGTTCTACTACTACACCGGTGAATCAACTGGGATTGTTTAGGGTGGCACATTCCTAAACTTTGGTCTGTCAAAATGTTAAAAATTGTAGTTGCATCTCTAGTTGTAGCTTGTAATTCTTCTCCTGTTGAAGAGGCTACTACAAAAGCAATTCTTTTGGTTTCGTGTGAGTTATAAACCACTAATATTACTTTCTATATATTTCAATTTCAATATTTTGAGTATTGCTTTCTGGCAAGGAAGAAATAATTTTTATAATTCTATCTACTTCTTCTCTATTCGCATTATCCAGAGTATATACCCCAGCTTCTGAGTAAATTGATAATACGTATTGTGGACGTTTAGATTGCCAATACTGGGCAGCGCTAATAGCAGTTTGAGCCGCTGTTAAAGCCAAACCAGCAATTGCTAAGCTAATTGTTAATCCACTATCTTTGACTCCTGGATCAGGTTTTTGTTTCTCTTGTCCAACAGAAACACCACACTCTTCTGAAATTAAATCAGCAAGTGTAATCAGTTCGCTGGATGTTTCTTGATTTGTTTCTCCTTTAAATGTAATGCTTATGTTCATTCGGTGTATCTCCCTGAGTTGTATGAGAATTGTATCTGAGTCACTAGAACCTCAATCGCTTTCATCTGCGCTGCCTGTCCATCGGGGGTATTAGCGGGAATCCAATGTACCCCCTTAACTACTCCATCAGGAGCGCACATTCCGGAAAAATAGCAATATTGGTTGCAATTGTAGCTGAGATCATCACAGACTGACAGCAAGAGACTAAATTGATGTCACACCAGAACCTAGCAAAGAGCCGTAGGGTGGGCATTGTCAACAATCTCCAACAGCAGCGATAAGATTGCCTCACAATGCCCACCTTTTCTCCTATAATAGGAATTGGTGGGCAAAAAAGGGTAACTTATCGGTTCAATGGTTAAAGATATCCAATTTGCCCACCCTACTAGAGAAAGCTACACTCAACCTACAAAATTACCCAATTAAGAGACGGAAATTTCGTACAATGGCTTCAGATGGTTAGTTTTCTCCCCCAAAAGAAAGTGCGAGCATCTTGCTCGCTATCTTCTCGCTATCTTGCTCGCTTTCAGTAAACCGGTGTACCACAGCACCACGTTGGTTCAAGTAAGTCTTTTTTTTCAGTCTGCTTTAAGATTTATCCAAATTCCATTACTCCATCAGAGGCACACATTCCGGAAGAATAAGAGTATCGGTTGCAATTGTAGCTAAGATTATCACAGACAGATAGTTGAGGGAGAAGCTTGTTTTCGTAGTGCAATCACTGTTTTTGGCTGGGTTGAAGATTGAACTCACAAGACGCCGGGGCGGGTTTGACTAAGTTATCGTTGAAGAGAAAAATATTGAGCGAACCCGCCCCTACATGGTTGGATATGGGGAGTAGATACAAAACTTTTGCTCACAAGCGATAATTTGTGCCTGTTCCAGGCTCTATACTGGCAGGATGCGGTGTTCCACGGGAATAGAGTTGATGCCTGTGCCTCGAAGATATCAAAAATTGAACTTTATCTATAAGACTACACTTTATCTATCATCCATAATGATAGCAAAAAACAGCAATAAATACAACTAAACCCTCGAAAATTATTTTCTCCAAAGCCGATAAGCGATCGCGTTTGGATATGGTAGCTGTAGGGTGGGCATTGTCAATAATCTCCAACAGCAGCGATCGCATTTCCTGACAATGCCCACCTTTTCTCCCCCCATAGGAATTGGTGGGCAAAAAAGTGTAACTTATCGGTTCAATGGTTAAAGATATTCAATTTGCCCACCCTACCAGAGAAAGCGATCGCTCACCTGTAGGTTGGGTAGAGCAAAGCGAGACCCAACACAGGGTATACCGGTGTACCACAGCACCAAGGGAGAAAGCAATTGCCTACGGCACCAGCGTAGCTGATCGCACTACCAAATAGGTAATATAACTGCTGTGATCGCTGCGATAATTATTCTTACTCCAGTTGTTCGAGTCATTGGTGGGTTCAAGTAAGTCTTTTTTTTCAGTCTGCTTTAAGATTTATCCAAATTCCATTACTCCATCAGAGGCACACATTCCGGAAGAATAAGAGTATCGGTTGCAATTGTAGCTAAGATTATCACAGACAGATAGTTGAGGGAGAAGCTTGTTTTCGTAGTGCAATCACTGTTTTTGGCTGGGTTGAAGATTGAACTCACAAGACGCGATAATTTGTGCCTGTTCCAGGCTCTATACTGGCAGGATGCCAGTTCCACGGGAATAGAGTTGATGGCTTTGCCTTCAAGATATCAAAAGTTCAACTTTATCTATAAGACTACACTCTATCTATCATCCATAATGATAGCAAAAAACAGCAATAAATACAACCAAACCCTCGAAAATTATTTTCTCCAAAGCCGATAAGCGATCACACTACCAAAAGCAAAACCTAATACCAAATTCGGTATCGATATACCCGCTATGGCCACATTGTACCAGACGTGCCTGCCTTTATGATGCCCGAAGGGCTGTTGGCACGTCTGGTACAGGGATTTCACGGTTTGCTCAAAACGGCTCCATTGTAACCGGATTTGGTATAACACCCTTGAGAATTAGCGTTGGGTTTCGCTAAAGCTACACCCAACCTACAAAATTACCAAATTAAGAGCCGGAATTTTCGTACAACGGCTTCAGATGGTTAGTTTTCTCCCCCAAAAGAAAGTAGTGCGAGCATCTTGCTCGCTATCTTCTCGCTATCTTCTCGCTATCTTGCTCGCTATCTTCTCGCTATCTTGCTCGCTTTCAGTAAACCGGTGTACCACAGCACCACTGAAGAAAGCGATTGCCTACGACACCAGCGTAGCTGATCGCACCCCAGTAGTTGAGAATTGAGAAGTTAAAATTTAGAATTGATGAATTTAAATTCCCTTTCAGTGCCTATTCCAGGCTCTGTACTGGCAGGATGCGGTGTTCCACGGGGTTAAAACTATTCATTCCACCACTACTTCACCACCCTACCATCTTCTCCTCTACCAATACTGCCTTGGGTTTCTTCTTCAATCTACAATCTGAAATCTAAAATCTAAAATTTGCAATCAACCTTAAAGCCTATTTCAGGGTTCGCTGATACCCAGTAGCGCAACAAAATGTAACAATAATAATACAAAGATCTAACATCGGGAAAATTTGCCATGCTTGAATCCTATCGTCAACAGGTAGCTGCAAGAGCAGCTTTGGGGATTCCCCCCCTACCCTTGAATGCTCAGCAGACCAGCGAGTTGTGTGAACTACTGAAAAATCCTCCTGCTGCTGAAGAGGAAACCTTGATCGAACTACTGCGCGATCGCGTGCCTCCTGGGGTAGATGAAGCAGCTTATATTAAAGCTGGGTTTTTAACTGCGATCGCTAAAGGGGAAGTTACTAGTCCTTTGTTGGTTCCTCAAGGTGCGATCGATCTGTTGGGAACGATGATTGGAGGTTATAATGTGCAATCTCTGGTGGAATTGCTCAAATCGAAGGAGCAACCTTTAGCAGCCTCTGCCGCCAATGCTTTGAGTAAAACTCTCTTGGTATTTGATGCCTTTAACGATGTCTTGACCCTCTCAGAGGTCAATCCCCATGCGAAGCAGGTAATCGATGCTTGGGCTAATGCTGCTTGGTTTATCAGTCGTCCCAGGTTGCCGGAAGCGATTACAGTAACGGTGTTCAAGGTTCCGGGAGAGACGAATACCGATGATTTATCTCCTGCACCTCACGCTACCACTCGCCCCGATATTCCCTTACACGGAACCGTCATGCTGGAATCTCGGATGCCGGGAGCTCTGGCAGCTATTGCCAAGCTCAAAGAAAAAGGGTATCCTGTAGCCTATGTTGGTGATGTTGTGGGTACTGGTTCATCCCGCAAATCAGCGATTAATTCCTTACTTTGGCATATTGGTGAAGACATCCCCTTTGTTCCCAATAAGCGGGCAGGGGGATATATTTTAGGAAGTGCGATCGCGCCGATCTTTTTCAACACTGCTGAAGATTCTGGTGCTCTGCCCATCGAATGTGATGTCACCAAGATGGAAACTGGTATGTTGATTACTATCCATCCCTACAAAGGTGAAATTACTAACGAAGGGGGAGAAGTCATTTCCAGTTTTGTCCTTAAACCCAATACTATTCTGGATGAAGTTCGTGCCGGAGGACGTATTCCCTTACTGATTGGACGTTCCCTGACGGATAAAACTCGCGAGGCTTTGGGTTTAGAACCTAGTAAATTGTTTATCCGTCCCCAAATACCGGAAGATACAGGCAAAGGCTTCACCTCGGCCCAAAAAATGGTGGGTAAAGCTTGCGGTTTACCGGGTGTCCGTCCTGGTACTTCTTGCGAACCGATTATGACAACCGTTGGCTCTCAGGATACCACAGGTCCGATGACCCGTGACGAACTCAAGGAACTTGCCTGTCTCGGTTTTAGTGCCGACTTGGTGATGCAGAGTTTCTGTCACACAGCGGCGTATCCCAAGCCAGTTGATATCAATACCCATAGAAATTTGCCGGATTTCTTTGCAACTCGCGGTGGTGTTGCCCTGCGTCCTGGGGATGGTATTATCCACTCTTGGTTAAATCGGATGTTACTTCCCGATACCGTGGGTACTGGCGGTGACTCCCACACCCGCTTCCCCCTAGGAATTTCTTTCCCCGCAGGTTCTGGATTGGTGGCGTTTGCCGCCGCTTTGGGGGTAATGCCACTAGATATGCCGGAATCGGTGTTGGTGCGGTTCACAGGAGAGTTGCAACCAGGGGTAACCCTACGAGATATTGTTAATGCTATCCCCTATGTGGCCATTCAACAAGGCAAGCTAACTGTTGCCAAAGAGAATAAGAAAAACCTCTTCTCCGGCAGGATTATGGAGATGGAAGGCTTGCCGGATTTGAAGGTAGAACAAGCCTTTGAACTCACTGATGCTACGGCGGAAAGGTCTTGTGCTGGTTCCACCATTAAACTAGGTGTCGAGACAGTGGCGGAATATTTCCGTTCTAATGTGGCACTACTGAAGAATATGGTAGCGCGGGGTTATCAAGATGCACGTACTATTATGCGTCGTGTCGCCAAGATGGAGGAATGGTTAGCGAATCCTCAGTTAATTACAGCTGATACAGATGCCGAATATGCAGATATTATCGAAGTGGATTTGAACACCATCACTGAACCGATAGTAGCTGCACCGAATGACCCAGATAATGTGAAGTTAATGTCTGAATGTGCTGGGGACAAAATTGATGAAGTATTCATCGGTTCCTGCATGACTAATATCGGACATTACCGCGCTGCTGCCAAAGTATTAGAAGGTGCAGGAACAGTCAAAGGACGTCTGTGGATTTGTCCCCCTACCCGAATGGATGAGAAGCAACTGCGGGAAGAAGGTATTTACGGCATATTTGCCGCCGCTGGTGCGCGGACAGAAATGCCGGGATGTTCCCTCTGTATGGGAAATCAGGCGCGAGTTGAAGATGGTGTCACAGTGTTTTCGACTTCTACCCGTAACTTCAACAACCGTATGGGGAAAGGTGCGCAAGTATATCTTGGTTCAGCGGAATTAGCAGCAGTTTGTGCCTTGTTAGGTAAGATTCCCACGGTTGAAGAATATCAGTCAATTGTCTCCCAGAAGATTAATCCCTTTGCTGAGGATTTGTATCGGTATTTGAATTTCGATCAAATTGCTGGGTTTGAGGATGAAGGCAGGGTGATTCCGTTGGAGGAAATGCCCAAGATTGAGGATATTTTGGGGATGCCTGTAGGAGCAAATCGGTAATTCTTCAGCTATTTCGACAGCTTGCACCAGAAACCTAACCCCCTAACCCCCTTCCCTCGTAGGGAAGGGGGAACAAGAAACTCCAGCTCCCCTCTCCTTGCAGGAGCTACCCATTAGGCAAAAGTAGTCGAAACAGTCATAGAGACGCTTGATTTAGGTAGGCATTGGGAGAGGAGTGGTGAGAGCCATTATTAGGCTAGAGCGTCGATTCAGTAATCGAAATTTAGGTGAAGTGACGACGCACCAGACGCGGAGAGGGAAATCTATTGATTTTTCGTTAATGCCTATATGAGGTATTTTGTCAAATTGTATTACTGAATCGGTGTTCTAGATAAAGACTACCATTCCAAGGATGGCAATCAAGGGCAAGCATTACAACAGCGTCGTCGGTGAAACCTGAACACAGCGCCGTTAGTCTCTGGGCAATGGCTTGCCATAGTTCTTCCGACCAAGTTTCAGGGACTGCCATGGATGACGAATTGCTTCGCAGGATACAAAAAAAGCGCCCTCCTTTAAAGGAGGGCGCTAATAGTTAGTTTACTCAAAAAGTTGAATGATTACTTGTGCTATTCAACCATTTGCTAACTCTTAACCATTGATAGAAGGAGCAGTTAGTGCAATGGGAGCTGCTTCGCCTGCTGCCAAGTCTAAGGGGAAGTTGTGAGCGTTGCGCTCGTGCATTACTTCAAATCCTAAGTTGGCGCGGTTGAGCACATCTGCCCAGGTTCCTACTACTCGTCCCTGTGAGT
>JAAHGR010000329.1 GCA_010672425.1 Symploca sp. SIO2E6 | reverse complement strand
ACACGGAACAGTAAGAGGGCAAAAAAATGAACAACCAAACCCACGTCGGCAGCACAGAAGCATCCTTCATGCTAGGCATCTCTGATGCCAGAGTCCGCCGCCTTCTCTCTCAAGGGCGAATCAAAGGCGCCACCAAGCAAGGTCGGGTCTGGATGATTCCTCTATATAAAGGAATGCCCGTGGTCACCGCCGGACGCAGAGGCCCGAAAGGTACTTGGTACAAGCGCCCCAGACAAGTGGAAACCTGCGTCCTCGTCAACCGGCAAACCATTGCCAGCAATGCAAAGAATAATCAAAATGAGCCGCCGATTGTAGTAAAGCTTGGCAAACATAGCCATCAATGCCATCAATTAGATATCAAAGGCCCCTGCCGCCTGGTCTATACGCCCCAAGGTTTAGGACCCTGTGGTGCTCGCTTGTGGATTGAAGCCGCCGCCCAGGTGCCGATGGTCAGAAGAAGTTTTTAGCCAAAGAAGAGAATCAGCGATCGCTAATACACCGGTGTGTTGGGTTACAAAGAAAGCTTCACCCAACCTACTCATTGCTTTCCTTGGAGCCTTGGAGCCTTGGAGCCTTGGAGCCTCCTGCCTTAAAACCTAATTAACCCTTCCCCGCATTGAGAATTTGTTCAGCTGTTAGATTCAGATTGGGGAAAGTGGGAGAGGCTATCACCATTGCTCCAGTAAAGCGTTGCTCTTGGTAAGATTGCCCTTGGAGGGTTAGCACTAAAACTGCTTGATGATGTGGATCGATTAACCAATACTCCTGAATACCTCTTGCTGCATACTCTTGGCGCTTTTCAACATAGTCTCGATCATAGTTTTTATCCCCAGGCTCACCAGGAGATACCACTTCTATCACCAGCGCTGGAGCAGGCATATTGGCATCAAGCAAGGCTTGTTTGAGTCCTTCGATCGCTTTAACTGATTCATGAGAATGTACAATTAGATCGGGATCGCGGGCAGTAACTTCATTACTGCTGACAGCAATTTGTTGTTTGATACCTAACCGATAGTAGGGAATTCCCAACTGGAGGAAAATTGCTACTAGAAACATAGCAATCTGAGTATTGAGTGTACTTTCAGCACCCATTTCCACTAATACTCCATTAACCAGTTCATAGCGGGCATCAGTCCCATCATCATAGTTCAGGTACTCCTCAAGGGTCATTCGTCGATTGGTTGTGATCGTCATCCGTCGATCCTCCGGCAATTTTGATAACAGGTGTTAGGTATGGGAGACTTTAAATCCGGTCCCCCCCTTGTTAAGGGGGGTTAGGGGGGATCTCAACACTTAATACTTGTAACTAGTAACTTACGTTATTAGGTATTGGTGAAAATTTAAAGGATTGATTTTATTGCAAACCCAGCCAGGTCAGCAAACCTTGACCTGTAGAGTATTCAATGATCAAAGTCAACAGGAAGCCAACCATAGCAGCTCTGCCATTCAAACGCTCTGCGTATTCGTTGAAACCGAACTTGGGTTCTTCTAGCTGAGGAGTAACTGTTGGTTCTGGTTGGGTCATGGTATTTAAGCCTCCTAATTTAGGTTAAGTTACAATTGATTAACAATTGTAACGGTTATTCAAATAAATATGCTACATGAGGTGAGAAAATGAATATAGGTGTACCTAAAGAAACTAAAGACCAAGAATTTCGTGTTGGCCTCAGTCCTAGTAGTGCCAGGGTGTTATCCGAAGCTGGTCATCAAGTCTTTGTTGAAGTAGATGCGGGTAAAGGAGCTGGCTTTACCGATGAAGACTACCGGCAAGCAGGAGCACAAATCGTAACTCAGGCAGCTGAAGCTTGGAATCGGGAACTGGTAGTTAAGGTTAAGGAGCCTTTGCAGTCAGAGTATCAGTTTCTCCGAAAGGGACAAATACTGTTTACTTATTTGCACTTAGCCGCTGACCGCTTTTTGACAGAGAATTTGATTGATTGTGGAGTCAGTGCGATCGCTTATGAAACAGTGGAGCTCCCAGATCATAAACTCCCTCTCCTTACTCCCATGAGTATCATTGCTGGCCGTCTTGCTGTCCAATTTGGAGCTAGATTTTTGGAACGGCAACAGGGAGGAAAGGGTGTCCTCTTAGGGGGAGTACCAGGAGTTAGACCTGGTTATGTCGTAATTATCGGTGGTGGCGTTGTCGGTACAGAAGCAGCTCGGATTGCTGTGGGAATGGGAGCCAGGGTGCAAATTATCGATATTAATGTCGAGCGGTTGGCCTATCTAGAAACCCTGTTTGGGTCTAGAGTGGAACTACTTTACAGTAACTCAGCACAGATTGAAGCTGCGGTTAAAAATGCGGACTTACTCGTCGGCGCAGTCTTGATACCGGGATATCGTGCTCCCATCTTAGTCCCCCGTTCTCTAGTTCAACAAATGTATCCTGGTTCAGTAATTGTTGATGTTGCAGTAGATCAAGGAGGCTGTGTGGAAACCTTGCACACCACATCTCACACCAATCCTATCTATATAGAAGAAGAAGTTGTCCATTATGGCGTACCCAATATGCCAGGAGCCGTACCCTGGACTGCTACCCAAGCACTCAACAATAGTACTTTACCCTACGTCCTGAAGTTGGCCAATCAAGGTATGAAAGCTTTAGAATCTAACCCAGCTTTGGCTCAGGGACTCAATGTAGACAATCACCAGTTGATTCATCCAGCAGTGCAGGAGGTATTTCCGGATTTGGTATCGTGATTCTTGAGAAGCGCATTTATATCAAGATACTTTGGTTGCAGAACCCACCCCTAACCCCTCCAAGGAGGGGAACCGGAGACTCCAAGGGAAGAAAGAAGGTTGCACTTGACGATGAGCAGTTTAACCGCAAGGTTACCTCAGCTTATTCTCAACATTTCTATGTCTAATCCTGTACGGAGGAAATTTAATGTTTTTGGCAAAGGCATTTTCTACTACTGCATTCTCTGGTGCATTTGTTTTGGGTACGATAGGTTCAGCACAAGCTGCCAACTTAATTTACAATGGTCACTTTGATGGATCGCCATATCTTAAAACCTTTTAGGGTTTGTTGTATCTTTTCACCGTTTTCGGGAGCGCTATGTCTAAAACTATTACTACCCCTTATGATATTGCAGAACATCTCCGAACCCCTGAGGAAATGGCAGCTTATCTCGAAGTTTCTATCGAGGAAGCAAATGGTGATGCTGCTTTTGTTGCTAAAGCATTAGGTGATATCGCTCGTGCAAAAGGGATGTCTCAGGTAGCCCGTGATACAGGTCTATCGCCTGAAAGCTTATATAAGGCGCTTTCCGGTGAACAGAGCCCAACATTTGATACGATATTGAAAGTTATCAGAGCATTAGGTTTAACTTTACGTGCGGAACCAATAAACACCGGGTGAGCAAAAAAATGGGTGGGGAAACAAGTAAGCAGACGCACCAGACGCACCAGACACACCAGAATTGAAATCCCACCTCATATTTCGCTCACCCATAAACACCAATATGGAGGTTTGCCATAACCCCACAACTCGAAGTCGCAATCGCTGCCATCCAAACACTCTCACTCACAGAACGCCAACAACTGCTGCAAATTCTCACCCATAGTGACTCAGCCTCAAATGAAGATCTCGACGAGATGCCAAAGATGCCCACACTTCTATTTGCGTTAAACTACAATGGTGTTAAGCCTAAAAGTTTGGTTATGAAAAAAGTTAATTTTACTCAAGTTCAAGACTCTTTTGATAACTTAATCAAATCCATTGACCAAGAACAAATTGTTATTGAGAAGGAAGGAAAAGCAATAGCAACTATAATTAATTATGAAGAATGGCAACGATTAAAACAGTTAGAGATAGAACTTATCGAGAAAAACGAGGATAATTTTGACACAGTGGAAGAAGTCATTGCTGAATATAATCAAATTCACGGAACAGAATTTACAGTAGAAAACTTAAAAAATGACTGAACCCAAACAATATAATCTTAGGATTAAGAAATCAGTCCGTAAGCAACTTCTGAAGTTACAGCCTAAATTTTTCAAACAAGTAATGTCCAAAATTATCTCATTAACAGATAATCCCAGACCAGTAGTAGGTGTCACCGCCTGTATAATTGTAGAGTTGATAACCCTAGTAACAGCATGAGAACGTACACTGCAATCATTGAAAAGTGTCCAGATACAAACTTGTTTGTGGGTTATGTCCCTGGTCTCCCTGGTGCTCATACTCAGGCAGAAACGCTAGATGAACTGAATAATAACTTGCGTGAAGTGCTCCAGATGTTACTAGAAGATGGAGAACCAATATTTGAAACCTACTTTGTGGGCACTCAAACTATTATGGTTGCATAGCGATGGGCAAGAAATACCCAGTTCTTAAACCATCCGAGGTGGTAACAATTCTGGAAAAGCTTGGCTTCCAAGAGGTTCGCCAGCGAGGTGCTCATAAGCAAATGCGCCATCCTGATGGTAGAGGTAGCACTGTGCCATGCCACAAAGGTAGAGATCTGTCTCCCATCATTTTGCGACAGATTGCTAAAGATATAGATTTGACAGTTGACGAGCTACTAAAATACAGATAGCGTTTTCCCAATTCCCAATTCCCAATTCCCAATTCCCAATTCCCAATTCCCAATTCCCAATTCCCAATTCCCAATTCCCTAGGTTAAATGCTTAAGTAAAGTTTCCTGAGGAAGTGGTCCTAATAAATGATTCCAGGGTAACACCTGTTCAGTAGACCAATCCTGATGGACATAGAAATCTAATTCCGGTAGCTTCCCTTGCAACTGCTTGAAGGCGCGGCGAAAACTACCTACAGAGTCCCCATAATACCGAGTTAGTTCCAATAATTGAGATAAACGGCGATCGCCTCGAGCAATCAGTGCTTGGATTACTGACCAATTATAGCTTTCCGGTCGAAAATCAATACCACGCGATCGCAACTGCTTCTGTAAGTATTTCAGTCGCTTCTGAGCCTGTTGATTGACTCCAAACCATTGAAAGGGGGTATGTGCTTTGGGGACAAAGGTACTGCAACCTAAGGTTAAGCGTAAGCCAGGAGCCGCTTTTTTGATTGCTTGCATCATGGCTGCCGTTTGTTCCACATCCGACATTTCCTCACCAGGAACCCCCACCATCCCATAAAGTTTCAGACTCTTCAAACCACCGGCTTTAGCATTGACGGCGGCTTGGATAATTTCTTCGTTGTTGAGTTTCTTATTAATAATCTGCCGCAGCCTTTCGGAACCGCTTTCCACGGCAATAGTTAGGGAGCGGGTCTGGCGTTGTGCTAAAGTTGCAGCTAGCTTTGGTGTTACTGTGTTGGTTCGCACTGAGGCAATATTCAACCGTACATGTTCATACTTGGGTTGGCAGAGGTAATCGAGTAATAGTTCAAATTCCGGGTGCTGAGTTACCGAAGCACCGAGTAAGCCGAGGCGATTGGTGACTTGCAGTCCCCGTTCAATCGCCGGAATCAAGGAATCGGTAACACTAGGAGTGCGAAATGGCAGGGTGAGATAACTCGCTAGACAGAAGCGACACATTTCTGGACAGCTGCGTACTACCTCTACCATATAGATGTTTTCCCAAGCCGCTTTTTCTGTCACTACTGTGGAGGCGGAAAGGGTATTACCCCGGTAAGTCTGCTTTTGCACTTGGGGTGGAATCTCTTCATCCACTGGCTCAATCGACTGAATACCCCCGGTCAAATCCCGGTAACTCACTTGGTACAAACTGGGAATATAGATTCCTGGTACTTGGGCTAGATGTCGCAGTTGAGTGGTTCTATCAGCATTGCGAACTTCTTTATAAGCTTCAATGAAATCACCCAGCAGGTTTTCCCCATCTCCCAGTAAAATCAAATCGAAGAAATCAGCAAAAGGTTCTGGGTTAGCAGTGAGCACCGGTCCACCGCCAAAGACGAGGGGATGTTGCTGCTGGCGCTCAGTTGTTCTCACAGGAATTGCTAACAATTCCAGCAAATTCAAGATATTGACATAATCCAATTCCCATGATATAGAATATCCCAATAATTCTGGCTGTGCTGGCAACTGTTCCTGGCAATCGGTAAACAAGCGACTTACCTGGAGATCTCGGCGAGATGCCAAAGATGCCCACACTACTTGATAGCCAAGGCTAGTAATTCCTACACTATATTGATTGGGAAAGGCAAAGATCGTAGGAATAGCAGCAGCTTCGGGGGTTGCTGGAGTAAATAGTAGACGTTCGGAGGAAAATACCAAATTAGAATTTAGAATTTAGAATTTAGAATTTAGAATTACTGATTTTGGTCTAAAATCCTTGCTGTACAAGGTTTTTAGAGTTTTTTGTAGGCGAATTGACTATCCTTAACTTAGGATAACCATTTTTTGCTATTATTCTTTATCTAATGCCAGGATTGTGTACCTATATATAAAGTACCATTAATTTTAAGCTGGCCGGACTACTACGTTAATCAAAAATAGGGAAGAATGCCTGCTAATCGAACGACTCCTGCTGGACTGGAGTATGGTCCAACAGCAAGTGGTAAGATGTACTTATCGGTGTACAAACATAGAGGAGATGGTTCTCGACGGCACAAAAATTGTTGGTCAGCAGATATTTCGCCAGATATGGAATATGGAATTTTTTGCTCCTCCGATGATAATGACTGGCATGATGAAGAATGGAATTACTGGGGAGTCTTAGATTTAGGACGAACTGTCCTTGGCGAAAAAGGTGAGCGAATCTGTAAGTTTCCCTGTACAAGTAATGAGCAAGACCCTTGGCATGGTTATCCTGCTTCTCCTAGAGATAAAGGTGCAAGTGATACTCCTCCTGACTTGTTGGTTGACAGATGGATTAGCAAGAATATTGTTACAAAAGAAATAGGAAGAAAAATTCAGAAGTTGAGAATATGAAGGTTGTATCGCTGAGTTTTCCAGGACGTTTTGAAGATGCGTTCCTATATATGGGGCGACTCTTTACAATCACTGAAGAGCAGTCAGTGCGTGTTTACGATATGGAATACATTGTAAACAAGCTTGAGGATGACAAGGCTCTGCTTGACGCGCCGACTCTCTTATTTTTTCGGAATGATTGGATAGATAGTGAACGATTTCGTCACCGACTAGGCGATGAATCGAACAGAAAGGCATTTCTTCGTGCTATTGACAAACTTGAATCAGAACCAATTCAGATTACCACTGATTATGTGCATCCCATTGAGTGGGATCTCAAAATAACAGCCGATGTTCTCCTTGATTTAAATATTTATAATGGTCGGGCTTATATCGGTAGTAACAAAGGATTATATCATTTAGATCTGGATTGGGAAGCAGAAAGCATTACGCCAATTGCTAAAGCTCAAAAACGGCTTGATGCAAAATGTGTTCACACTACAGCTAAGTATGGAACCGTGAACGCCTCTTGTGGTTCCGAAGGCTGGTTTTCATTTCTTGATGATTTTGAGTTGGGGATAAGTAATACCCGTAAAGAAAAGCATGTGCCAGAGTATTCACTAAGAACAAATTGGCTTTATTTTGACATTGTTAATTACCATACAACCACCTCTCCAACTCTGTTTGGTAGTGTTAGAACTGCTTCTTCTCAGGCATTGAGTGAATCTAAAAACAACTTTAACTTTGAGCAGGAAAGCTGGATTGTTACAGATCTAGAAGACGAGGAAGTTAGTTTAGATAGTCTATTTGATAACTTAAATCAGGGATTTTCACTGGAGAACCTACAGTTTGTGTATAATAGCTCTCAAACTTTATTCCTAAGTACATATGATGGATATCTCTTTGCACTTAGATTGAAAAGAGGCAGTTGTTCTGCACCTACTGTTTCATATGTGAGAAAATTTGAGGGATTGAGAGGTTTGGTTTCTAGTCTTCATACTGTTAGCCTAGGAGGCAGACCGGGGCTTGTTTTAGAAACTGATGAACAGATTATTCTGTTTGCACGTCGTAGATTTATTCCGCTTTTTCATGACGAAGTAATTTCTATAAGAACATTCCCTCGTTCGCAGCATTACCGCAATGTTGTAAGTATTACGACCTCAGATGAGGTTATACTAATCGCAATTTTTGATGATGAAGCATAATGCAGTGCGATCATAATGATCTTGTAGTGGCGTGGCACAGCTAAAAATGTAGTAACTGCAATTATTGGTTTATAATGTGGCACAAGCAATCGCGAATGATAGCAGTTATCGTCGAATGCGATAAGATATCCCATTATCCGCCCCGACAAATATACGGCATTTTTTTGATGATTATCGAATTTGCCAACATTCATCCCAGGTTAATTCACCCAATCACCAAATCGATGCCAGCGATTGCCTACGGCATCAGCTTACGCTGATCTGCTTGCAGCAGCGCTTGCGCTATCGCATTTTTTTGATTGTTATCGAATTGTCCAACATCAGCAACATTCGTAGGGGCGGGTTTAGGGACAACCTATCCCATTTTACCAGAAACTTCCCTGCAAAACCCGCCCTGCGGTATGCGATTGCCTACGGCACCAGCTTAGGCTGATTACCCTACAATATA
>JAAHGR010000328.1 GCA_010672425.1 Symploca sp. SIO2E6 | reverse complement strand
GTGAACCACAAAGGCACAAAGAGCACAAAGGAAGAAAAGAAGAAGATGAGTAATCTTGCGCTGGGAGGGGAGCAAGGGTTACGATACCTGAGAAGCGATCGCGTTAGAGTTACTTAATTATTTCTTGTCATCTGGTATTGGTATTTGGTTATCAATCTGCTGTTTGATTTCTGCAAGTTCTTTCTCATATTCTTCCTTTCGCGTATTGGCTTTCTCGGTAAGCCAAGAATTTGAGGAAATTTTCTGTATTTCCTTCAATGCCTTCTCCCACAATAACCTTACCTCCCCTAGTTCCTCAATGCTATTAGCTTGTTCAGTCTGCTGAGCAGCTTCAGCCGCCAAAGCTTCTGCTTTAGCTAAATGTTGCTCATCAATCTTCCGTATGATTTTTGCAAGTTCTTCCTTATATTCTTCTGTTTTCGTATCGGCTTTCTCGGTAAGCCAAGAATTTGAGGAAATTGCATATAGTTTCGTCAATGCCTGCTTCCACAATACCTTCACCTCCTCCAGTTCCTCAATGCTATTGGCTTGTTCAGTCTGCTGAGCAGCTTTAGCAGCTAGTTTTGCGGCATCCTCTAGATATAACTCATCAATCTGCTCTGTTAATTTTAGAACTTCCTTATTGTATTCTGTTAATTTATCCTGAGCGTCTTCGTAGGAGTTTGAACTTGTGGGAATCTCCTCTAGCTCATTAATAGATTCGTTCAGGATATTGCTAGCACTTTGAAACTCTTCTATCCTTTGGTAATTCTCAGAAAATTTGAGAGCATTGTTTGCAATCAATACTGCCATGTCGAGTCTTTCCTTGTACTCGCGTTCTGTTGCACGGTTATTGAGAATATAACGAACTTGAGATACCAACATTGAACTGCCTAAAAATAGCAAAAAACTAATGATTAAAAATTGGAATAACACTTTTGTTGAGCGCTGTAAAGCTTGGAATAATTCTTTTGTTGAGCGCTGTTTCGCTTCAATCTCTTCCAGCTTTTTCTCAGTATATTTCAAGTTATTTTGTACTTGGATGTTGTCTTGCTGAATCTCTAATGCTTGCTTAAATTGCTTCTTTGCTTTCTCAAACTCTCGAAGTGAGTTAAAATGCTCACCGTAGATCAGCAGTAATTCTACAAACTCTTCCCCCATGCGTACTGGATCAACCTTGTAGGCTCGTGCATAGAGTTCGACAGCTTCGCCTATATCTTTGATAATATCTTTATCTTTACTAAAATCTTTGGCTTTGCTATAATTATTGTTAATGTCTTTTAATCTTACATGTACTTCAGCCAAACCAAATAGAGCAGAGAAATGATTGGGATTAAGAGCTAAAACTTTCTTATAACTATCAGATGCTTTCATATTATTAATCTGATGTTTTTGTTTAGCTTCTTCGTAAATTTCAAGAGCATCTACATCAAGTTCTTCCAATTCCCAGATCTCTCGCCGCAGCAGATAGCGTTTTACTAGCCAGCGGCGAACTAATTCAATTTTTATCTTATAAACAGGAGGTTGGGCTAAAGGTTCTACATCCAAGAAACCAGAGTCACATAGTTTTTTAACTGCTTTATCTAGTGGTTCTGTTATGATAACTCCATAACTTCGTAGCAGCGTCAATGGTTCCCTTACAACTCCATCAGGTTCTATTTCAGCTCTTGCTTGTGCCTCTGCAACTGCTGAAAAAACTACTCGTTCAGGGATAGTCATTCCATCCCTGAACCAGGCTAGTCCTCCTGCTGTAATCCTAATTGCTCTGTCTACAATCTTCTCAATGTCAGGAGGAGTTACCCTCCATTTATTTACCCGCCGCGCTTGGTTGAAAAGAGCCGAGCATATTCCTTGTGTAAAATAGGGATGTCCTGCTGAAAGTTTTAAAATTTCTTCTATTGCCTCTGGCTCATATTCCAGAACATTCTTAGCAGGTTTGGTAATCAGAGACTTAATATCGAGCTCATCCAGTAAGCCAATTTCTTCATGAGGCGCCTCCTTAAATAGATCTAGTAACTTCTTGAAATCATCAGGGTGTCGTCCTATAACTGGAATCACTACCAGTTGTTGCTGCTGATAGATAAGAGATTTTAAATATGGAAATAGCTTTTGAAATGAAGAGTTGGCATTAGAACCCTCTAAGACATCAAACTCATCCAATAAAACTACTAGTTTTTTGTGATTTAATCTTTGATTAATTTGTGGTAAAAATTGGTTTGAGAAAATATCAGTATCTTGTTCTAGTTCTGTCACAGAAGGCAGTTTGATGTCATCCGATGGTAGTCCAATGCATTTGACAATTTCCCTAGCAAGTTGGTGTAAGACATCACCGAGATTCAAGCTGCTTTTATTTTGCAGATCAAAGAAAACAAAAATAAATTCATCTTCACCGATAAAATTAGGGATATTCAGCAGTACAGATGACTTGCCAATTCGTCTTTGACCATGTAGTAATATAATCTTTACTGCATCTTGCTTTAGATTATCCTCAATAAACTGGAACACACTGTCTCTTCCGAAAAACAAGTCTGCCCCACGGATTGGAGGTCCGACTATGTAAGGATTTCTTTTATCAACTACAGATCCCATCTTTATTTTTCTTTATTGCTCCAATCAGTCAAGCTTTGTATAACTTCCTGGATAGTAGGTTTAGCAACAGCAACTGTAAACTTACCAACATATTCCATGACGCTAATTGGCACTTCTCTGTGTTGCCATAACCAGCGAATTGACCCTGTCAATTTATTGACTTGTTTCTTGCTCATGATATTGAAAAATACTTTCTTTCGCTGTTGAAGTTCTTCATTATTACTGTTAAACACTTGCTGAATTACCCACCATTCCATTAAGGATGAAGCAAATGAGTATATTTTTCTATTATCCTTGACCTTGTTATCTATAATTACTCCCCGTTCTTCCAAATTAATCAATGTATTTTTCTGCTGAGTCAAGATATTCTCAATATCACCCAGATCAAAATTTTGATTAGGTAAGTGACCTTTGAGACCAGACAGTGCAATAAGCATCAAAAGTGTTTGCTCTTCTTCATTTGATCGTTCCCATATCGTTTGGCAAAAGTGTTTATTCGCTTTCAACAAATCATAGGCAAATGTTTTCGGTTCAGGGATTTCACCCAACCTCAGTCTACTGTAAAGACGATAGAGAGCATTTTGGAGCAAGGTAGGGTTACCATCAGCAATTTCTCGAATTCCCTCTTTCAAGGCTGGCGTAATTGGTATACTACCTAACAGCTCATCTACTTCATCATCAGTAAATGGCTCGATCAGGTGGAAGTAATAGTGGTTGTACCAGGGGGAGTTATCTGGCGTGAGCTTAGGACCAATTTCATTGAGACTCCGCAACGAAGTAACAATCATTGAGAGGTATTTACTTTGCTCAGAAATTGCCAGATGACGACAATCCAACAAAAAGTACTCTAGATCAGTTTCTGTATAATGCTCGTGGCAACGCAGGGCTGCGTCATAATTATCCAATAGTAGTACTAATAATTGATTTTGTACCCCTATCTTTTGTAATATTTGTTTGAGGTCATTGTGATTGACTTTTGCCTTTTCAAGTAACAAATTAACTTCAGGCTGCAAAGTTGTATTGCTTTCAAGGTTCTTTTTCAGAAGGTTGAGCAGTTGTCGCCAAAAGTTAGAGGGCATAAATGGACGGATATCTTCGCAATCTAGATAAACGATGATTGCTTTAGATGGATCTTCTCCATGGGATTCCCAAACTTCAGGAGCAGCCAGATACTTGAGGAAGGATGATTTTCCTACACCTGGACCACCCCAGAGAGCTAGATGATGTCGATAATCTGGGTTTTGACTCGAAATTTTATCAAATGCAATCTGAATGTCCGATGTTCGCCCCACAAAACGGTTTGGGGGAACTGGTCGATTAGGAAAGAAGAGAGGTTCTACCATCGTGACTGTCTGAATGGACAAAAGTTGTGTCAATAAGTTGATTCCTGGCAGATTCAGGGAATCAGGCTATTCTACTTCACCTATATTATCCTGTCAGAGCTGGTATATTATTCTGATGAGAGCAGGTAAATCCGGAAAACCGCCGTAATCCAGATCCCCGACTTCTTAGTTGAAGACGGTGATTAATTGGATAAACCGGAAGAAGAAGTCGGGGATCTACCGCAACCTAGAGAACCTGAGATCCCCGACTTCTCGGTTGAAGAAAGTAACTAATTGGATAAACCGGAAGAAGAAGTCGGGGATCTGCCGCAATCGTAAATTATGCTCTGCCAATTTCGACAATAGGTTCGCCTTGCTCTAATAAAATTAATGCTTCTGGAAAAGCACGACTAAAAATACGTTTTAAATCTCGATTACTGATACAGCGCTTTGCGCTGTAATGAAGTACACTCTTCTCAAAGTCCCCGTAGAAACCAAAGCGTAGCATCCTCTGGCTTCCCCCTTATTAAGGGGGACGGGAGGGGGATCAACAATGTACCGCATAGCAGAGCAAACTGCTGTATTACCGCAAGTTAACCAAAGAATCTGAGGTGGGATACCCTGACGAATTACTAGATCAATAAAATCTCGATCTTTGGTAATAATCACTGTTCCCAAGCCATTAGCTCTTGCTGAATTAAAAATATAAATATCTTGTGCTTCTCTTAAGTCCAAATCCCGAAGAGACAAAGCATTAACCCCAAATGTATCGGTCAGCCATGGTGATAAACTAGGAGGAAGTTGAGCATTTAACCAAAAAATTATACCGCTATTTTAGGGAAATCTATTTGAAGTGCAGCAAAGAACAAACATGCCTGAATATCTTCAGGTTCGAGATCAGGGAAGTCCTCTAAAATTTCACTAACTGGGACGTTATCTGCTAAAGTTTCGAGAATATCGCTGACTCTAATTCGCATCTCTCGAATACAAGGACGACCACCACATTTTCCCGGAGTTTGTGTAATTCGAGCTAATAGAGCAGAACGATCTATCATGGTTAACTTCCATTAAGATTAAGAGAGCATAATAGGCTATAGTATACAGTTTGAGTTTATTATTTCATTAGTTTAACATTTTTGCGGAAAATTGTGAGGACACTGTAAATCCCTTAAGAAGAAAAGAAGAAGTCGGGGATATGCCGCAACAGAGAGCACCTGAGATCCCCGACTTCTTGGTTGAAGAAGGTGATTGACTGGACAAACCGGAAGAAGAAGTCGGGGATCTACCACAACAGAGAGCACCTTCGCACCAAGTCATGATTCGCTTGTCGGAGTGTTTTAACTAGGAGGTGAGACTGAGAATCCTCATCGATGAGTAGCTTTAGGCTCAAGTACCACTCCTCTATCTTCTAAATAATCACACTCTGCTTCTGCTTCCAATTGCAACAGTTCTTGATGAGTTTCGCAATATTCAATTGCTTCACTGATAGCTTCTATGGGCAGATCCCAATTACTTGCCGTTTCTTTGATAGTGTCTTCATTGGCAATCATATCTGACCACACAGTGAAAGCTGTCAGCTTTCTTCCCTAGCTGTGAATGTTCACAAATTCATTGTGGAACAGACATCTTGCCCGTAGTGCGAGCATCTTGCTCGCTGGTGTTGAATAATTACTCACCGTTCGCCCATTTTGTTACTGTAAAATGACAAATAACCAATGACCAATAACCAATTAAATGCCTTACGTTCAAGTTCGGGGTGTTGAGCACTACTACCAATGGATTAAAAAGTCAACCCCAGATGCCAAGAAACCAGTCATCGTCTTTATCCACGGTTGGGGTGGTTCAGCACGCTATTGGGAAGGTACTGCAAATGCTCTGTCTGATGCCTTTGACTGTCTACTCTATGATTTGCGGGGGTTTGGTCGCTCCAAGTTACCCCAAAAGCCCCTAGAATTATCCTATGAGATGGAAGAATATGCTGAAGACTTGGCAGTATTGTTAGATGCTCTAGAACTTAGTCGTATCTATATTAATGCTCACTCTTTAGGAGCATCCTCTGCCTGCATGTTTGTCAATCGTTATCCAGAAAGAGTCGAACAGGCGATTTTTACTTGCAGCGGCATTTTTGAATACGAAGCAAAATCTTTTGCCGCATTCCATAAATTTGGTAGCTACGTCGTTAAATTCCGTCCTTGGTGGTTACTGCAAGTTCCCTTAGCCAGTACCATGTTCATGCAGAGATTTTTGCACCGTCCCCTACCTCGAACTATCAGTCGGCCTTTTTTGGAAGATTACCTGCTCGCAGATCAAGCAGCGGCTCTGGGTACAATGCTAACAGCAGTGAGTAAGTATGCTGCCGAGGTGATGCCCCAAGAGTTCGCTAAATTACCTGTACCCACATTATTAGTTGCAGGTGAATATGACAAGATTATCCCGCCAGAATTAGGTCGTAATGCAGCAAAGCTCAATGAACAAGTTGAATATATCGAGATTGCGAATACAGCTCACTTCCCTATGTTAGAGCAACCAAAGCTTTATCTAGAACAAGTGCGGAAGTTTTTACTATCGAGAAACTAGGGAATGGGGAATGGGGAATGGGGAATAGGGAATAGGGAATAGGGAACAATGGCCACAGAAGACACATCGGAAAATGGTAATTAGTTGTTGGTAATTAGTTGTTCGTTATTGGTTCATGGTAAATACCCGACAATACCTGAGTTTGCTGCTGTACACCAACCCACGCAACCAACAAACAACAAACAACAAACAACAAACAACAAACAACAAATGAATCCGAAATATTCCCTAGTCGTTCCAGTTTATAACGAAGAACCAACTATCATGGAACTCTACCGCCGGATGGAAGCGGTTATGGATGAGCTAGGGGAAGTAGAATTAATCCTAGTAAACGATGGTAGCCGCGATCGCACGTTATGGCTATTGCGGGAATTGCATCAAAAAGATCCACGGGTTTGCTACCTCAGCCTCTCCCGTAACTTTGGTCATCAAATTGCCGTTACCGCTGGTCTCAATTTTGTGCGTGGTCAAGCGATCGTGATTCTGGATGCCGATCTACAAGATCCACCAGAGTTAATCCCCCTAATGGTAGAAAAATGGCAACAAGGCTACCAAATAGTCTATGCTCAGCGTACCCAGCGACATCAAGAGGGTTGGTTAAAGCGTCTGTTTGCCTATGTATTCTATCGCCTCCTACGAAATCTAGCAGATGTGGATATTCCCTTAGATACAGGAGACTTTTGTTTAATGGACCGGCGGGTAGTAGATATTCTCAATACTATGCCAGAACGGAACCGCTACCTCCGAGGACTACGTTCCTGGGTAGGTTTGCCTCAAACTGCCATCCCGTATGAACGAGACCCGCGCTTTGCCGGTGAAGTAAAATACACCTTTCACAAATCCCTATCCTTAGCCGCCAATGGTTTAGTTTCCTTCTCCAGAATACCTCTGCGACTCTCCACCTATATTGGCTTATTAGCAGCAGCAATAGCAGTACTAATGGCAATGTTGGTTCTCTACTGGCGCATCGTTGCTCCCTCATCCCCCTTAACCGGCTTCGCTACTATCATGATCGCCATTTTCTTCCTCGGTGCGGTACAACTAGTGAGCATTGGTATTTTGGGGGAGTATATAGGGCGTATTTATGAGGAAATTAAAGGTAGACCTCTATATGTATTGTCCGAGGTAGCAGGGTTTACTGATGAAGATTCTACTGGTAGAGTTTAAAGGGAAAAGCGATCGCATACTGCTGGGCGTATCCAATACGCCTCTAAGGTTCCTATCATACATTACAGGCGCACACCCATCCCATTATTAGATATAATAGCAAAAAATAACCATAACCACAACCAACACTCATATTTCTAAGAGCAAGCGATAGCGAAGCGCTGCTGCTCTTCAGATCGCATCTTCCCTTGTAGGGTGGGCAAATTCCCAAACTTTAACCCTAGAACCGATATGTAAAGATATATTTGCCCACCACAGCACTTAACGGTACAGATAATGGTGGGCATTATAAGGATAAATATCGCTACTGATGAAGCAAGATATGTTGCCAACGCTGATGGCTGCGGTTGGTGTGGACGATATCAAAGAGCAGCTTCTTAATGGCTATACTGCTGGCGATACAACTTACAACGTTCATATCGACGGCTATAACTTCTTACCTTATCTAACTTCTCTAGGAGGCCCAGACTCAGAGGTAGTAACTCCTCGTGAAGAGTTCTTCTATCTGACCGACGGCGGTTTTCCCTCAGCACTCCGGTTTGAAGACTGGAAACTGGTGTTTAGTGAAATGCAAGGTGAAGGGTTTGATGTTTGGTTTGACCCCTACGTAAATTTAAGGGGTCCTCGGATCATTAACTTAGTCAAACCAATTTCGGGACGTGCTTCTTTAAATATTCATTTTGTTAATTCGGTGGAGGAATTGCCTCAAGCAGTGGCAGAAGTGCAGAGGGTTACCAATAATACCGTTTTAATTGAAGCCTATTTACCGGGTAGGGAATTCTGTATTTCTGTTTGTGGTTATATACAGCAGTTTGCTCTGCTATGCGGTACAGTTTTGATCCCCCTAAATCCCCCTTAATAAGGGGGACTTTTGGAAGAAATAAGGGGGACTTTTGGAAGAGA
>JAAHGR010000327.1 GCA_010672425.1 Symploca sp. SIO2E6 | reverse complement strand
CCATTAGTAGATTGCAACAAGTTCTACCTAGTCCCTTACGAGAGCCACCTAAGGGAAAGTAGAGATAATTGCGTATCCAATCCCCCAAGGTCATGTGCCAACGACGCCAAAAATCGGCAATACTGGTACTAAAGTAGGGAAAGTCAAAATTTTCTGGGAGATTAACTCCCATGAGTACAGCACTACCCCTAGCAATATCCACATAGCCACTGAAATCGAGATAGAGTTGTAGTCCGTAAGCAAATATTGCTAACCATAAATCACCACTACCGGCTCGCTCTAAGTTACCAAAACACAAATCAACCAAAATACCCAGGCGATCTCCTAACAGGGATTTTTTCACTGCACCACAGGTAATTAACCACAGTCCTTCTGTAACTCGATCCAGGGTCGGAAATTGTAAATTCTTCAGTCCACCGGTAAACTGATGGTAGCGGGTGATTGGGCCAGAGATCAATTTGGGAAAATACAGTTTGTAGGCAGTAAACTGGAGTAATTTCCTTGTTGCTGGAGCACCGCGATAGACATCAATTAAATAAGCAATGCACTCGAAGGTAAAAAAAGATATGCCCAAAGGAGCAATGAGGTAAGTGCTAATCCAGGTGGCACTCTCCTGAGCAACTGGTAAATTGAGAGGAATTGCAATATCCTTCAAGATAAAGCCCACATATTTGAAGCCGACTAAGCAGATAACATTCAAACAAACCCCCAGCCACAACAGCTTCAAGCGTCGCCGATTCCAGCTCTTTTGAGCAGACTGCCACTGTTGATTAGACAGATGCTCATTGGTATTGTGTTGTCCTGGAGTAAGATTAGCTCCAATTGCCCTTCCTAGATAAAAGTTAATCAGGGTAATACCCAATAATAGGGGTATGTATTGAACTTGTAGTGAAGCATAAAAGCTCAAACTGCCAATTAGTAGTACCCACAGCCGCCAAGATGGGGAATTCACTAACCAGTAGAACCCCAGAAACACTAGTAGGAAAAGACTGTAGGTAATAGAGATAAATGTCATTGAGTAATGAGTAATGAGTAATGAGTAATGAGTAATGAGTAATGAGTAATGAGTAATGAGTAATGAGTAATGAGTAATAAGCGTGTTTAGGGACTTGCGCCCCCAATTGAAAGAGTGAGAAACAATTCTGTTCCCAATTCCCAATTCCCAATTCCCAATTCCCAATTCCCAATTCCCAATTCCCTGTTACATTTTGTTCGCTAGGTTCAAAAACTTGGTCACCCCAGGCTGGAACAAAAGTTTTACTGTTCCAGTGGGACCATTACGATGTTTGACGATGATTACCTCAGCAATATCTCGATCTGGAGAATCCTCATTATAATAAGAGTCTCGATATAACATCATAATTAAATCACTATCTTGCTCGATACTACCGCTCTCCCGTAAATCGGACATCATTGGTCGCTTGTTATTACGAGTCTCTACTCCTCGACTTAGCTGAGAAAGGGCAATAATCGGAACATTGAGTTCTCTAGCTAATCCTTTGAGACTTCGGGTAATCCGAGATAGTTCTTGCACTCGGTTATCTGTGCTAGTTCCTTCCATCAGTTGTAAGTAATCGATTAAAACTAAGCCTAATTGGCTCCCTTGTGCTGCTTGAAGACGCCGGGTCTGAGCCCGTATTTGCATCACTGTTTGATTAGCAGTATCATCAATAAAAATCGGCAATGCTGATAGAGTGCCCAAAGCGTGGCTCAAAGGAGCCCACTGATTTTGACTAATACGTCCTGTCCGCAGATAGTTGCTTTCAATGCCTGCCTCACTGGCAAAGAGTCGCTGCACTAGTTGCTCTTTGGACATTTCTAAGCTAAAAATTGCGACAGGTAAACTTTCCGCAATATTGCGAGCAATCCCCAAAGCAAAACTAGTTTTACCCATTGCTGGTCTACCAGCAACGATAATCAGATCAGAACGCTGAAAGCCACCGGTTAAGGCATCTAGGTCATAGAAATTTGAAGGGAGACCAGGTAAGGCAATGCCTTCATGGCGGGTTTCAATTTCCTCGAAAGTCTTGCTGAGAGTTTCCGAAATTGGTACCAGACCCTGTTGAGGACGAGACTGGGTAAGACCGAAAATCTTTTGTTCTGCTTTATCGAGGACTTGTTCCAACTCGGTAGAGGTCTCATAACCTAGCTGTACAATCTCGTTACCAGCCTTGATCAATTGCCGACGCAGGTACTTGTCCATCACCAACGTCGCGTACCGATCGATATTAATAGCGGAGACAGTGCGCTCAACTAGCTGCGCTAACTTACTTTGGCCACCAACTTTTTCCAAGGATTCATGGTCATACAGCCAGGTAGTGACAGTCATCAAATCTGTTGGTTTACCTTGGCCATAGAGCAATAAAGCAGCCTGGTAAATATCTCTGTGAGCATTAATATAGAAGGCTTCTGTACTCAGAATATCAGCAACTCGACCGATCGCTTCCGGGTCTAGCAGAATGCCTCCGAGAATTGACTCCTCGGCATCAATGTTCTGAGGGGGTAGAGAGTTGTTGCTCAGTGCAGAAAAATTAGGTTCTTGTGCCATAACTAAGGCGGAGAAGTTTTTATTATGGGTAATTATCCCGACATGATATAATAACCGTTCCGCTAAATAATCAGTTAAAGTCCGCTATCAATTACTGTTCATCGGCATAAAAACGATAAAATAAGTAATCATCTCGGAAGGAGTACTGATCTGTAACATGATGGATAATTTTCCGAGTTATCAGAAGTTCCCCTAAAGCGATCGCGACTTCCAAGCTACAGTTTTGCTTTTGCATTAACCATTCCACAGCTTCTGCCCCAATAAAGCAAGCTGGATAGAGATTCCGGCGATAGTAACGGTCTTTGATTTCTACTCCCTCTGACCCTCGCATTACTGGGACTAATTCTTCAATATTTACTTTGGCGAGCTCATTCTCTAAGAGAATAGGTGAATAATTAGATTTTCCTGAAGCGATAGTGAGGATTTCTTGGGGGTGTTTACCTCCCTCATCCCCTTGGCTAGCAACTGGTTGGCTGTGCAGCTGGAGCCAAGAGTTGAGAAACTCTTCCAAGAGAGGCGATCGCAAATTCAAATCCCGTTGGGGAAATGGTACATTAATCTGATAACGGTTGAGACTTTCAACCATGAGGTAGTTAAGATCACTCTTGATACGAGGTTGTTTCTTCGGTTCTCCTGTCCAGACTAACAGATCGAAGTTGAGGGAACTCTCAGCAAATTCTTGGAACCAAACCTGAGGAGGCGGAGTAAGGAGTACATCTGGGTGAGTATTGGCTGCTTCTAGCAGCGCTGCTTGTACCTGCTCAATGTTGGAGCCATAGGCAACTCCCACGGAAATCCGCAGGCGGGAAATAGGATCTCCGTGACTCCAGTTGATCACCTCACTCTCTAAAAAGCGGGAGTTGGGGACAATAATGGTTACTTTGTCTAAGGTAAGAATTTCCGTACTACGTGCTCCAATTCGCTCTACAGTTCCCACCAAGTCTTTCACATTGATAAAATCCCCCACTTGAATTGGTCGTTCTAGGGTAATAATCAAGCCACTGATCAAGTTATTAGTAATGTTTTGTACACCAAAACCAATCCCCAAGCCCAAAACGCTGGCAAAAATTGCCAGGGAACCGACATCTAGACCCCAAATAGGTAGTAGTATAATTAAGCCGAGGAAAGTAAGCAAGTACTGCATCAGGGTGCCAATTACCTCCTGTACCCCTGCAACTGCACCAGTTTTTACCAAGACATAGGACTTAAATAATCGGGTAAAAATGCTGACGGCAAACCACAATCCCACGGTTAAGCCAAGCAACAGCAGCACTTGAATAGCAGAATAGGGTTCATCTCCCAGATTGAAGAAAGGAGAATTGAGTAAGTTGAACAGTTTGTAGCGCCAACTCCTAGTCTGGGGAAATAGGTCAGTAATAATGAAAATAACCCCAGTCCACAGACCAATTAAGCAACCCAACAGACCTAGCCGCAGAAATAACTTAGCCGGTTTTTCCCAAGGATGAAGGGGAAAAGTCGGCTCACCAAGCCACCGGGTCAGTTGACGGAATGCTAATTGTCCACCAAATCCTAAACCAAAGTGAAGAGCGATCGCTCCCAATAATACCCCAAGACTAAAAATCAGTGCCCGACGGTAATAAACTGCGGTTCGCTCTAACTTACCTTGCTGGAGTTTAGCTTGCAGCTGATTTTTCCAGTCAAAAGCTTGAGAGAAAGGATTAGCAGCAGAAATTACATCTTCTGGAGTAACAGTGAGAAGATGCTTCTTCCCTGTGCGAATCATAACTTGCTGATCTTCCTGAGCAATTTCAATATTGACAGATTGAAGCGATCGCACTTCCTCTTCTAAGGCTTCATTAATTTTCTGGGCTCTCTCAGCAGCAGTAAAGTTACCGAAATTGCCCACCTCAAACAAAACCTGACCATCCACCACCACAGCAGCCTTATCATTATTGTTAGCCGAAGGAGTTTGGGCTCCACTAGGAACAGATACCAATGTCAGCAACAACGTCAATCCCGCGAGCAACAATATCCTCCAGCGTCGCCTGAAGAAGTCAGAAGGCAGAAGGCAGAAGGCAGAAGCAAGAAGGTAAAAGGGTTTTCCTTTGTCCCTTCCTTCTGTTCTATAACTAGGGAGGAAAACCGTACAATTTTTTGTTTGGTTGCCAAAAATCCAAGATGCAACATTCATCCCACTTTTTCGTAAAAAATCTTCCTTGTCTACTTTCCCACTTTCCTTCCTTGTCTTATCTTCCCGACTCCACTGCTGAACTGGGAGTAGCGGGGACTTGAGGACGTGAACGTTCCAGCACTGTAGTTACTAAAAACCAGACTCCAATACCCATTAACAACAAGACTATCGGGCCAATCAACCAAATCACCAAGGTATTTTTGGGCAGGGACTCAAAATGCTGGGATAAATTTGTTTGCTCACGGTTTCTTTCCGTAGCATCAAGGTCATTTTCCCTAATCAAAGTAGCTGTCATCTTATAGGGTCCAATTCGGAGAGTATCTTTACTCGAAAGGGGTTGAATACCAGGGCGAATTGGGCGGCCATTGAGGAATGTCCCGTTGGTACTTTGGTCAGTGATGTATACTTTTTCATTCACCACTGTAATCAAGGCGTGATATCGTGAGATCTGTTGGTGGTTTAATTCTAGAGAAGAAACTGAGATTCCTCCCACCTCCTTTGGCATCTGGTCTATTTCTCGACCAATGGTAATCGGCGCCCTCAACAGTGGTTGTTTTACCTCGCCGGTTGCTGGATCTTTCCAGATTAATTGCACAGACTTAGACTCAGCAGACATAACATATCTTCCAGCTTGATGATTGAGAATTAAAAATTGAGTTATTACCTTTTATTTTTCACCTATGGCAGAAAATCTGATTAGTACTAATGTTTCCGCAAAACAACTCAAATTCAAACCAGGTGGTACGCCAACCTCCTTTGCTGTGAGTGTAATGAACAATAGCGATCGCTTTGCTAGTTTTCAGGTAGAAGTGCTAGCTGCTGCCGCTGACTCCCATCAAAGTGCCGATTGGTACAAAATCTCACCAGAAGTAAGTAGCAAAAATCCACCAGGGGATTTAACCCAGTTTAATGTTGTCATCACTGATACCCCCAAACCAGGCTTCGTAGGTATGACAACCCTCACAGTGCGTATCTTCTCCATAGAGTTGCGGGAAGAGAGCAGAGAAGTATTGCGTTTAACTGTTGAGGAGGGAACTGGCAATATTCTCTTGGAGTTGGAGTTACCAGTACGAGAATTCCGAAAGTATCCCGGCGAACAGATAGACATACCAATAAGGGTTTATAACCCCAGTCAACTACCCACTAATGTCCTCCTCAAGTTTCTAGGGTTCGAGCCTTCCTGGTTAATTTCTGGTCAACAGAACCATCTGCAAGTACCCCCTGGAGAAAAATCAGAGACATCTTTCTCCTGCCAGCTACCATTTGGTGCCTCGGCTCCTAGCCAAGTTTACCCGTTTACGATTGAAGCAACTCATACCAATGGTCCACTAGTCCAAGTTGAGGGAATTGTGAACTTATTGCCTATGGGGTCTTTGGATTTTAGTTGCTATCCAGAAAAACACCGGATTCCCTCCCAGCGCGTTTGGGCTTTTTGGCGGTCTGAACCAGTAGAATATGAACTTCAATTCGAGAATGCTAGTAATTTACTCCAGCAAGTTAATATTGCCATTGCAGAGGAAGAGCAACAACAATGTACTTTAGAAGTTATTCCTGAAGCCGCAGAATTAGAACCGGAGTCAACCAGTCAACTATCCTTAGTGGCGCAAGCTAAACGACCTTGGCTGGGTAGAATGAAACAACTACTGCTACCAGTGAGTGCTGTTTGGTCAGACCGCCGTGTAGATACCCGCAACGAGGACAAGAATCTGGAATTAATTGTCTTGCCAGTGGTTCCCTTCTGGTTACAGGTAGGGGTAGTAATACTGCTTCTCTGGCTTGCTTGGTCGCTATCTTGGCTCAATCCAGCTAACTCCCGGCACAAGAAAGCAGTGAATTCTGTAGAATTCAATGGTGTCGGAGAGAATTTCGTCAGTAGCTCTACAGACCAAACCATAATTGAATGGAATGTTAAGGGCTTCTCTTTCTTTCAACCTTTAACTCACCCCAAAATTCGACAAATAGGCAAAGATACTAAAGCAATCCGCGTTGTCCGTTATAAACCCGTGGACAATAATATGGTAGCAGCAGGTTTAGAAAATGGGGAAATTCACCTGTGGGATGTGGTCAAGAAGGAGGAAAAACCGATGAGATCCTTCTTCCTTGATAAGGCTGACCGGGTTTTTGCTTTAGAATTTACCCAAAGCTCCCGTTACCTGTTCAGTGGTCATGGCAGTGGTAGGGTTTTCCAATGGAATATTCTCGATAACTTGAACCCACTCTCAACTGATAGCAATGGTAACCAGCAAACAAATCCCAAGCAATTTGATTTCTCCATCTATGGCATAAAATTGTTGGGTCAGAACGACAGCAATCTAGTTGTTGCTGGACGGAATAATCAATTGGTGGTTTGGAACTGGCAAGAGGACAAATTACGTTCAATACCTTACCCCAGACCAGGTAGTCAGAGCGACTATATTGATAGCTTGGATACTTCCTTCTTCAAGCCTAATCTGTTGGTTACTGCTGATAATCAAGGTTACATTACTTTGTGGGATTTACAAACATGTCTTGGAGAAGGTACTCAACCCTGTGGTACAGTTATCGACCAATGGTCTAATGGTCATGGTGGCAAACCAGTGCGTTCAGTCGCACTGAGTAATGATGGTTGCTACCTAGCAAGTGCAGGGGATGACGGAAAAATGATGTTCTGGCCCTTGACAGCTGACGGCACTCGTGCTGAGGAATTTCTCAATGGTAAGGAAGTTGGTCACTCATCTCGTAATCTGCCATTAAATAGTATTGATATCAAGGAAGTTGATCAATATGTACTAATCGCCAGTGGTAGTGATGATACTCGGGTACGGGTCAAAAAGGTTAAGCAGTTACCGAAGTTAGGGTGTGATGTTCCTTTGGGGAATTAAAAAGTAACATCACCCCCTAAAACCTAAAACCTCATCTCAAGACTTGAGGAGGGAAGGCAATCGGTAAAGCTTAGAGCATCCGGATCGAGGGATGAGGCAATCGCTGACTCTAGAACCGCTTCGATTGGATAGTCAATCTCGGCAGCGCGTGCTAAGAGTGCTTGCCTGATATGTTCTGGTAGTTTTTCCAGGAAGGCTTGAGCAGTTGTTCGATCAAGGTGATATGTCTGTGTTGGAGATTGCATAAGCTGCTAAGCATCTAAATGTACTAGTTTTGACTGACGCTCCAGACGCGGAGACGCGGGGACGCGGAGAGGAATTGAGGGTTTTTGTCTTGTTTTCAGAATATACAATTTAAATGCGTATTAGCTTAATCATTCCCTCATTGGAATCTTGACGTTGAATGGTGGTTTGGTAGCCCGGATTATTATATTTTCTAACTCCAATGATAGTGTTGCCCATTGCCTGTAACTTAGTGAGTATGTTGTGATTCTTACGTCGTCAGGATCGTAGTGCTCAAACCAACACCAGACTAAAGCTTTATGCCCACCCGCAAACCGCTGTTTTGGATTCTGTGACTTACCGATGTAGAGCAATCCTTCAGTCCGATGCCTAATGGCGTAGATACTGTGTCTTGTAGTGAGAGTGGAAAAGTTTCTGGAGAGACTAATTCAGTTCTCGAATGGAGTAGCGATAAGAGCTTCGAGGATCTTTAGTGCTTCATATCAAATCCGGTGGAATCGTTACACCTTGGTGACAATAAGGCAGAAGGCTCCAAGGCAGAGGGCAGAAGGAAAAGAGCAAGGTTGCAAGGTTGAAGGATACGATAAGTGTTTAGCCGAATTTGATATCAGATCTGATTTCATCGGTCATGGATTAATCTGCGATTGCCTACGGCACTAGCGAAGCTGATCAAAAAAAATCGACCTTAACTTGTCACCAATGCCTAACACCTAACACCCAATCAATCGTTGCTTCAACGGTCCTGA
>JAAHGR010000326.1 GCA_010672425.1 Symploca sp. SIO2E6 | reverse complement strand
TTGCTAAAAGACCAATCTCATCCTGAGATTGGATCTTCACTTGGGCATTAAAGTTATTCGCTGCTAATTTCTGAGCGTATTCAGTGAGTTGATTCAAGGGTTGAGAGATTTGATTAACCCTAATATGGGCAATGAACACACTAATGAGAAAAATCACGAGTACTACAGAAATCTGATTACCAATCGCCGAGTTCCTGTGATCAGCAATAATACCTTTATCCATACCCACATGGACATAGCCAGCAATTCCTGCTAAAATTGGGGCACAAATATCGATGAACTCTCCCTGCTCTGCAATTGTGAGGTCATTAATCAGGATGTCCTCTAGTTGTACCCCAGTTTCGTAAGTATGTTTGAGGATCTCCTCCGGAATAGCAGGGACAAAAGTATGAGCGATAATTTCTCCATGTTCATCAATAATATAGACATAAGCAACCCCTTTGATATCAAAAAACTGGTCAATAATTGACTGTAGGGTTGAAGCATCCCGGTTCAAGAGGATTTCGACACTGGAATTGGCAATACTGTTAACAATGGCAATACCTTTAGTCTTAAATTCCTCTGTCAGATGTTTGTGGAGATTCCAGCCGGAGACAACCGATGTGGTAGCGGCAATCACGGCAAAGAGAAAGATTTCTCCCATTAAAGTTTTCTGCAATAGCTTTGCCATGGCTTATTTACTCCACCTACTCCAATCTGTCAGAGGCACAAATTTACCGTTTTTAACGGTGGTGTAATAGACTTGGTTTAATCCCTGATGCTTTTGCGCGTTGAAGGATACGGGAGCATTTATACCTAAATCCAGGTTCTGCATCTGTTCAACTACCGGTTTAATCTCACTTCTTTGGGGAGTATCATCCATCCTTTTCAGGATTTCTACCAGGAGTTTGGCATTGAGAAAGCCTTCAAAGCTGACAAAGCTATAGGGGAGAGGTCGATACTTTTCCTCCGTCAGTCCTGAAGACTTTTCTACCGTCTGTTCTTGAGGGGTGAACGAAATTTTGGTTGGGATTTCCATTCTCCGTGTCCCCGCGTCCCCGCCTCCCCGCGTCTGCTTATTAGTTCCCCCAACCCTTTTTTCCCTCACCTGTTCTTGAGGTGGCTGGGGGTTATACTTATCCATCAACTGCCGATACTCCTTAACTGCTGCTAGGGAAGTATCCTCATAACTTGGCACTACCTGGGAGTTAATCAGATTGGTAGTATAATCCTTGCCTGTCTCCTTAGCAGTTTTGAGCAACAGATTCAGCAGATTTTCACTACCCACAAAGGAGACATTCGCAATGGGAACATCCCAACCTGCATCCCTGGCATCTCGAATAAAGGCAGCACAAGCAGCATAAGCGCCAATGGCAATCACGGCATCAGGATTAGCTTGTTTGAGAATATCCACTTGCTCCTTGAGACTTTGGTCGTAGAGGGTATCTCGGCTATAAGTTGCCTCTGCTACCATTGTGGCATCATATTTAGCTAATGCCCGCTTCACACCATCCCAGCCACTCCTGCCATAGGCATCAATCTGATAGAAAACCGCGATTTTTTTGCGGTCAATGTCAAAAAAATTATCCACCAAACCGGCGGTTTCCTGACGATAGGATGATCGGAGATTAAAGACAAATTGAGCATAAGGCTCTTCCCGTTGCGGTTGAGCGCCGGTAAAGGGAAAAAACAGATATATGTCACGATCGCTGTATCTTTTGAGTAGGGGTAGCATCCTGGTAACTGTAGGAGTGCCTACATAATCAAAAAGTAAGAAAACATCATCTTGCTCAATCAGCTGGATCGTATTATGGATAGTGGGTACTGGATTATAACTATCGTCATAGGTCTTAATCTCAATCTTTTTCCCCTTGACTCCCCCTGCTTGGTTAACCTCATTGATATAAGCCAGAGAACCCCTGTATAGTTCAATACCCAGACCCTGGGATGGTCCTTTGAAGGCAGCAGACATCCCTAAAACTATCTTGTCCTGTTCTGGAGCTGGGTTAGCAGTTAAACTAGGATGAAGCAGAATCACAGCTAAAATTGGGAGTAAGAATAATAAGGCTATTTTTAAGGGTTTATAAATGTTCATTTTTAAGTAATAAGTAATAAGTAATGAGTAATGAGTAATGAGCAGTAGTTGGACTTCAGTCCAAAAAGAAGAAGAACAAAAATTATGTTACAATCTGACATTTGATGCATCTTCATCCACCACCAGTACTTCCTTCTTAGAAGTACCTTGGGATAATGATAAGTCAATATCTTGGAGCAAAACTTCCGTATTAATCGGTTTATTCAAATAACGATCCACCCCCAGACGATACCCTCGTTGTTGATCCTCCACAACGGAAAGGATGATAATCGGAATAGCCAGGGTTTGCGGGTCATTTTTCAACACAGCGGCAGCATCAAACCCGTTCATCTGTGGCATCATCACATCCATCACAATCAGGTCTGGTTTGGTTTGTTTGGCTTGTTTAATCGCTTCGAGACCATCTTTGGCCTGCAAAATTTGGTAACCTTGAGCTTCCAGTTCTTGGGTAAGTAAAGTCCGAATTGGAGCATCATCATCTACTACCAGAATTGTCTTCTGGGGTTTTTGGCTAGATTCAGAACTGGAATTATCAGGAACTTGTAGTTGCTGGAGCAAAATATTAAGATCAACAGTTGAGAAATTCTTGCTGAACCCAGAGGCGATCGGTAAAGTGAAAGAGAAGTTACTACCTTGACCCAATTCACTTTCTACCCAAATCTGACCTCCGTGATGTTCCACAATCTGTTGACAAATCGGTAACCCTAAACCAGTTCCTGTGGGTCTGTCGGTTAAAGTATCCCCTAGCTGTCGGAATTTATCAAAGACTTTCGAGCGATTTTCCGCAGCAATACCGATGCCAGTATCAATAACACTGATGATAATTTGGTTATCGGTTTTTCTGAGTTTACAGGTTACAGAACCCTGAGGGGTAAACTTCACCGCATTGGAAATCAGATTAATGAGCACCTGAATGAGTCTATCCCTATCGCCTATAATCTTCGGTAATCCTGCTGCCAAATCTTGCTTGAGTACCAAACCTTTATGCTGAAAGAGAGCAGAGGTAGCAGCGATCGCATGTTCTATTACCTCTTCAACTTGGAGTGGTGTCATCTTCCACTCCACTTTACCCGCCTCCATCTTGGCAATATCGAGCACATCATTAATCAAAGCCGTCAGCCTTTCCCCTTCGGAGATAATAATACCAATATTGCCTCCCACCTGTTCCACGGCTCGTTTGGTTTTCCGATCTTCAGTCTTCACTACAGGAAAAATCACTTCATCTAGTTTTTTCTCGATCAGTTTGGCAAAACCTAACACGGAAGTCAGAGGGGTTCTCAACTCATGGGAAACAGTAGAAAGGAAATCCGTTTTCATCTGATCGATTTCCAGTAGGTACTGATTTTCCGCCTTGAGACGCTCATTGAGAGCTACAATCTCTGCATTAGCTTGAGCCAACTGAGCAGTACGTTCTGCTACTCTAGCTTCTAGTGAGTCATTGAGTTTTTTTAAAGCATTCTGAGCCTGCTGACGTTGAGCGATAGCTTGATGTACTCGGTAAAACATTTGCTCAAAAGCCATCATCACTTCTCCTAACTCATCCCGGCGGCGGCTAGAACTACAATGAAACTGAGGAATCTCTCCTTCTTGGCTAGCCACTTCCCCAGCTAGAATCAAATCCCTCCGCAGTTGCAAAATCGGAACAATGACCACCGGCTCGATAACCAACATAGTCACCAGGGTAACGAAGGCAGAAATGATCACCATTACACCAACAACTTTACCAACATAGGCCAATAATTCACCTCTGATAAAAGAGGCATCATGGCGCAGAATCAGGGTGTAATCTCTACCTAACTCATTAGCAAACCAAGCTACATCGTATCGGGAACCCTCATAATGGGAAGTAGCAGTTTGATTTGCCTGAGCCAAGGATAGCTGAGGAGGTTCGCCGAAGTTGCCAACTACTTCTCCCCCTGAATTATAAAGAGTTCCTCCCAAAACGAGCCGATTAACTTTCAGTTGGCTCACCTGAGCCAAGAGTTCTGCCTCAGAAACCCAAGCTGGAGTATTATGCATGGCGATTGAGACTGCTGTTGTCGAAGTCTCCTTCAACTGCCAGCACAATTCTTGCTCTCGCTGCCAGACAGAGGGGATCAGAATAATGACCTCAATGAGCACAATGCTGGCAAAAATCCACAGAACTATGCGCCGAGACAATCGAGCAGTAAAGATCCGGGACAAGTTTCTGAAGCTGAGAAACACTGGCTTCTTCTCCTCGTAGGGACTGTTTTGTTAGAAACAATAAAATGTTCAGAAGTTCCAGATTATACAAGGATTATGAGATTTCGCTGAATCAACTCAAGGAAGTATAATTCTTATTTGGTAGGCTATACAGCTATTTTTTACGTTTTGTTAACAGGGAATTGGGAATTGGGAATTGGGAATTAGCGATCGCTTTCTCTTATTAAAATATGTTATTGGTTGTAATTTTCGTGATTTGTTGCTATGGAAGTGGCTGCCATACCAAATCCGGTATACATTGTCACATCTAGTTACCCACGATTAATTATATTATGTAGTTGATGACCAATGCAGCTGTAAACCTTGTCTATGCAAGAGCAGGAAGTGTCAATTCGTGGATAATCAGAAAATGGGCAATTATAGTCGCAAGTTGGCTCCGTTGGAAGAGGAATATGGATTATACTATACCAAACTGGAAGGATTAGGTTTAGTCGCCAGTGTGATGCGCCTGCGTGGTTCCTTAGAAATTCCGGTTATTGAACAATCACTCTCCCTACTCCAACAGCGCCATCCCTTCCTCCAGATGCAGATAGTGCAAGAAAAGGATGGTATGTATTTTGCAGCGCAAGCAACTCGGAGAATCCCTCTGCGGATCGTCAAGAGGAACAAAGAAAATCAATGGTTAGAGGTGCTCGAAGAGGAACTTAATTACAAAATTGATATTCAACAAGACCCTCTGATCAAATTAGCCTACATTCCTGCTGCGAGCGGTAGTGATGTCTTCGATTTAATATTTTTCATTCATCATTCCATATCAGATGGCATTTGCTTGGTACAACTGTGCCGGGAATTTCTAGATTACTGCGCCAGAATCACAGAGGGTGAACAGGTGAAAGTGGACAGGCTTCCCTTGAGTCCTCCTAGTGAGGAACTGTTGCCTCTATCGAAAAATGTTTCATTGAAGTTCTTTCTCTTTAAATTGAAATTTATCTGCGAGCAACTACTGAAAAAGCCACATCAACTTGCTCCTGATATTGATTCTCCTGTATCAGAGCAGAAATCCCGTCTTGTCCACCGTTTTCTCAATGAAAGGCAGACGAAGCGATTGTGCCAAATTTGTAAAAAAGAAGGAACAACGGTTACAGCAGCCTTGAATACTGCCATGGTTCTAACTTTAAAAAATGAGCTAGCAATCCCAGGTGATGCTTATATAAATGCTATTATTGCCGTCAATAATCGACAATTCATTCCATCTGAGTTTGCTCATCACAAAAATCTAAGCTTTATGGCTGGAGGAATTTGGATTTTTGAAAACATTTTCAACAAAGCTTCGTTTTGGGAAAGAGCTAGGAATTCAAGACAGAAAATTGAGCAAGGTTTACGCAGTAATCACCATTTTTATAGCGTACTTGCTGCTCCCTACAGAATCGACATATTAAAAAAAGGAGAAATATTGCCGACAACCTACATTCTGTCAAATGTGGGTCGGATTAATCAGCCAAAAAATTATGGTTGTTTGGAACTGATTGAAAACCATATTACCGCCTCTAATCGAAGTTATAAACCCTTACCCATCCTACATTGTACAACATTTAACTCCAAGTTGTATCTCACTTTTTCTTACGCTGAGCCTCTAATCTCGAAGAAAAAGGCACAATCCATGGTTGATTTTTTGATGTCTTCGCTCTTGGAAGCAATTGGGGAATTTAGAATTGAAAATTGAAAATTGGGAATTAGCTTCATTATTCTGTGAAACTGAAGCCAGTGCAGTAGTTTCCCGCTTAGTCAGACGCGAGCAAGCTTAGTCAGACGCAAGCAAGCTTAGTCAATCGCGAGCAAGCTTAGTCAATCGCGAGCAAGCTTAGTCAATCGCGAGCAAGCTTAGTCAATCGCGAGCAAGCTTAGTCAGACGCGAGCAAGATGCTCGCACTACTCTATTTAATTCCTTCGATTAACACAATCAATTCCCAGAGCCAGCGACAAGTGATCGCAATCTTATCAAATTCATCAGTGTGATCGCTTATTTGTATTAACGTTTGACCTCCATCCAGCGAGCGAGACGCTCGCACTACTGGCTAACTGTTTCTAAAGCAACTATTCATCATTGGCTTCAACTTTATAGAAGAGGAGAATTATATAAGATACCGTAGGGGCGGGTTAACCAGCAATTTAGCACATCCACCAGCCAATGAGATAAACCCGCCCCGGTATAATCAAAGATGAGCTTACCAGACGCCGGGGCGGGTGCGAGTTAAATCATCGTTGAGCATGTGCGATCGCTTATTTATGCTTATCTATATTGTAGGTTGGGTGGAGCCGCAGATACTTATCCTAGCTTTACCCAACAATAACATCGGCGACACCCAACGTCAGAATCTTCCCTTACTACGCAAGACTAATATCAAGTTCGGTAGAATACTTACTCTTCGGTGGCAATAAGGCAGAACTCACCCCTAACCCCTCCTAGGAGGGGAACCGGAGGCAGAAAGCTAAAGGCTAAAAGCTAATTTCATTATAAAAAATAGGTAATTAAATATTTTTACAATACAATAAGGATAATCATACTATAACTAATTCACATGGAAGATGTTCAAGAAACCGAAACATAAGGAAGATACTAAGCGTATGCAATACGGGGGCGTATGCAATACGGGGGCGTATGCAATACGGGGGCGTATGCAATACGCCCCTACGGTTGAAGAAAATAAGGTGAGAGCTATTGTTATCTAACGGGGCGGGGTGTGCAATAGATTTTCGTCTTTCTGGGGTGATGCACGACAGGTACAGCATTGCCACCTCCACGCCTTAGACAAAACTTGTCAAAATTAAGTCCGTAATTCTTATTTTCCTTATCAGCACCAAGGCCATGAAAGTATTGGCAAGTCCATCGAAATGCAGGGATTATTGGGTTATTTTTATCCAATTCCTCCCGAATTAGATTCACATCAAATATTTCCATTGTTTTCCCATTAACAGTGTATTCCTCAATTATTGTGAATTCTAGCTTATTTTCGTCTCTGTCTCTTTCAAACGCCTGATAATCTAAATCAGCCATAAACTCTTCTGGCTTACTGCACACTTCCCTCATGTCATCCTTTGTAATTGGTTTAAGATTGTACCGTCTGGGGGGTGGCAGTATGATAAAATCTAGTGCTATTCCCAAGACCATTAAGACTGTTAAAAATAGCACTAAGATATTGGCAACGTCCTGTGGCAAAAATAATAATTTTTTTGGTATCTTAATCATTGTCAGAGAGCTTCTTACATAAAACATTTCCCCTAATACCTAAGGTAAACGATAATTATGAATACTGGCAACAAATTAGTGTTTAAAGATTAATCTAAAATTTTCTGCGATCGCGAAATAGCTATCTCTGTTCTATTCACAACTGTTTCGGTCTATAGCACCGATTCAGAAACCGGTTTTCTTTGGGTAAAATGCTGATATGAGAGTTGTCCCCCCAAGATAAACCCGGTTTATAGGATTACTGAATCGGTGTTATATAACTAGTAATACATCATCAAGTTTGTCATACAAATCCGCTTCAATTTAACCCCTTATCCGACTTACTGACCAGCTTGAATTTGCAGCTGGATTAGTAAACTGGGAGTCCCATAGTACTTACCGGTAAAGCTCATGGTGGGCATTCTGGTGAGAAATATCGCTGCGGATGAAGATTATCGAGAATGCCCACCCTACAACTCTCTTGCTAACGTCAGTTGCTAGTTACCAGTATAAGCCTGTTCTGATCCCCCCTAACCCCCCTTAACAAGGGGGGGACCGGATTTAAAGTTCTCCTCTTAACAAGGGGGGAGACCGGATTTAAAGTTCTTCTCTTAACAATGGGAGACCGGATTTAAAGTTCTTCTCTTAACAATGGGAGACCGGATTTAAAGTTCTTCTCTTAACAATGGGAGACCGGATTTAAAGTCCCCCTTATTAAGGGGGATTTAGGGGGATCTAACAAGATTCAGCTAATGACTAGCAACTTGGATATACTAGTTATAGCACTTTAGAAGAGCAATTCTGTATCCATCGTGGAACAGGCTTGGGTGCCTGTGTGCAAAATTTGTCGGAGATGAGGTTATTGCTTATTCGCGATCGCAAATAAGATTCAAAGCCGATAACTGATATCGTGGAACAGGCTTGGGTGCCTGTGTGCAAAATTGGTCAGAAATGAGGTTATTGCTTATTCGCGATCGCAAATAAGATTCAAAGCCGATAGCTGATATCGTGGAACAGGCTTGGGTGCCTGTGTGCAAAATTTGTGGAAAACGCAGTTATCGGCTTTGAATCTTACTTGCGATCGCGAATAACCAATAACTGCGTTTTCA
>JAAHGR010000325.1 GCA_010672425.1 Symploca sp. SIO2E6 | reverse complement strand
GCGGAACAGTCGGATTAGTTTGAGCACAAGCAGGGAAAGAGCACAAACAGAAAACACCTAAAGACAAAGCACAGAATTTGGTAATTGTTGTTGGTTGTTTGTTGTTTGTCATTTGTTGTTGGTTGTTGGTTGTTGGTTGTTGGTTGTTGGTTGTTGGTTGTTGGTTGTTGGTTGTTGGTTGTTGGTTGTTGGTTGTTTGTTGTTTGTTGTTTGTTGTTTGTTGTTTGTTGTTTGGGAATTTCTTCCTTGTCTTCCTTGTCTTCCTTGTCTTCCTTGTCTCCTCCATCTCCCCATCTCCCCATCCCCCCATCCCCGCGTCCCCGCGTCCCCGCGTCCCCGCGTCTTCTTCTACTAACTCAATTTCACTAGTACTAAATCGTCTTCTTCTTTAACTTCGTAAGTTGACAAGTCTTCAGTGGCAGGTCCTTCGAGTAATCCACCAACGGCGTCAAACTTAGAACCGTGACAGGGACAAGCTAAATATTTCTCTTCGGTATCCCACTTGACGGTACAACCTTGATGGGGACATTGGGGGTTTACTGCCGAAAGTTCCTGATTTTCAGGATTGCGTACTACCAAAACCCCTGCTTCCTTGTCCACAATTGTGACTTTTTCGTCTAATTCTGCGGTTGTGCCAAAAGATTGAAATCCATCCTCTCGCACTGGGGACTCAGCAATTTCTGAGGTTGGCTCTTCAGCTGCTGGTTCATCAGCCGCTGACTGATCTGTACTAGCAGAAGTACAGGCGGCGATGACTACTGGCAGGGAACTTGCCATCACACCAACTCCAACCCATCCTAAAAACTTACGACGTTCCATTTTTGTGTTTCCTCTGACTCAAGAATCGGCAATTGTCGGGATAGATTCCTACTTACTAAAACTGGTTAGTTCTTCCCCAGTCCAGTCTAGTGTGTCTCCTATTCGCTCACCATTATGATAAGCAGCAAGCAAGATTTCACAGGTCTTGCCCCAAATGATCGCTCCTGTAGTATCAATAGCGATCGCTCCTAAATCTCGCTGACGCTCTTTAGCTTCTGTAAACGAACGCTGCATTGCTTCAGCTAGGGATAAACCATCTGTCACCCTAACTACAATTCTTGCGGCTAAACACTCATCAATAATGTCTTCTCCGATACCAGTACAACTAACTGCTGCTTTGCTGGTAGCATAGTTACCTGCTGGCATAGCTGAGTCACTGACACGACCAATCCGTTCAAAGCCTTTACCTCCAGTGGAAGTTGCTGCGGCTAAGCATCCTTGACTATCTAAGGCAACCACACCAATTGTGCCTCGTCCACTGTTGGATTCCTCAGCCACGACTCCTGCCATATCCCGCTGAAAATTCTCCTGCCTCTCCTCTAGCCACTCCTGCAATCGCAGATCAGTGAGAGGGTTGTAAACTGGTAGATTCAGTTCTCTTAAAAGTTCTGCCGATCCATGATCCGACAGTACACGATCAGCATACTCTTGCAGCACCTTAGCCAAATTAATTGGATTTTTGACACGGGAGACATTAATCACACCACTGAACCGTTGAGACTCACCTTCCATCAAAGCAGCACTCATACGAATTTGTCCATCTGATTGCAGCACTGAACCGGTACCAGCATTAAAACGGGGTTCATCTTCTAACAGTTGACAGCCTTTTACCACTGCTTCACTAGCTTCGGTTCCAGCTAGCAATAAAGAATAAACTTCTTCAACGATATTATTCAGGGAACGACGCACTGCCTCAACCCCCCCTTTACCTTTGAGGGAACTACCAGCACCACCGTGGATAATAAGTTTGGGTTGTAGTTGATTTGCTGACATCAGTTTTCTTGCTTCAGGAGTAATGTTTCGGTTCTAGGACAAAGCTCATCATACTCAGATCTTGTACCAAGTAATATCTTTTCCTATTCCCTATTCCCCATTCCCTTGTTTCTCAAGAGCTCGCCTTGGAGCAGATGGTGCTCCAATTAAATAGAGGAAACAACTCTCTTCACTATTGCCTGTTGCCAGATGAGCTGTTGCCTTCTTTCTCAAGAGCTCCCGCTTGTGCGCTTCGCGCCCCCAATTGAATTGGAGAAACACTATTTCCCACCTCCTTCCTCGCCTCGGAGCCTTAGGCTTGTGTTGATTCAATTCTTTAATCCAAAATCTAAATAAATCTAAAATCTAAAATCTAAAATCTAAAATAGTTTCTCAAGAGTCATACCTGCTTTGTTGATTTCCGTCGGCGGCAGCGCTGTGAGCAATACTTCACTTCATCCCAACAATCTTCCCATTTTTTGCGCCAAGTGAAGGGACGCTGACACACAGGACAAATTTTGCTAGGTAGGTCAGATTTGGAACGTTGGCGTGCCATGTCAAGTTAGCTGTAAGTAAGTTTGTCTTAATATTTGTCTTGGGTTAAGGCTCCAAGGCAGAAGGCTCCAAGGCAGAAGGGAAGAGGATTTTAGTCCCCTTAATATTTATTAACATACTTTCGTTTATTTATGCCTACCTGCTTAGATGATCTATTTGCATTGTAAAGAATTATTCCGTTTTGCTGCTCACTCGGAGCAAATATTGCGATCGCTTTGTCCCAAGTCACTATTGTTGAGATCATCCCATAGGTCTTCCCATAAGGGTTTGTCATCTCTGTGTTCAACGCTAGAGTTGTTTTTGAGATAATCCTGTAAACGAATGCAAGCACGTTCAAGTAGTTGCTTGTCATCTAGCCGATACAAATTCCACAAAATCACAGTTTTGCCATCAATCGCGGAGGCTATTAGCTGCTCATTAGACTTGAATCTGACAGTCCAATCCAAATTCTCTGGTCCGGAGAAAGTATTGAGCAACTTGCCATCGTCTCTATTCCAGATTTTAACAGTCTTGTCTTGTAACTGCTCACCGCAATAAACAGAGTTATTGACAAAAGGATAGGGACAGGAAGAGAACGGCTAGAGGGTAAAACTTTTGCTTCATTGAACATACTAGCCTCAGCTGGGTGTATATTAAGGGCATGAGCAAGAGAGTCGAACTACTGAGTGAACCAACAACAGCGCTCCCTTCGGGAGCCACCTTCGAGTGTGCCTTCTGTCAGAACCTGGCAATGGGGATGGAGACAATGATTGAGTTAGTTCTCTCTTCTGCAACAACAACTGTCTAGACAACAGCGTCTTCTCAAGCCAAAGAGCTATTAGGAGAAGATTTTGAGGGAATTCTTAGTAGTGAATGTTTTAGTGCTTATAGTCCAGTGAAGGCGGGAGCCAAGCAAAAATGTCTAGCTCATTTGCAACGAGACTTGAAAGCTCTTAAAAGTAGCCGTTTTCGTGATAATCAGCAATTTTCCTCGGATGTAGACCAAGTTTTAGAAATGGCTCGTGGCTATTATCGGGATTATCAAACCGGGAAATTGAGTGGCGCTGAATTAGCCCAGAAACGCCCTATGGTAGAAGAATTACTCCAAAATATTTTGAACAATCCACCGGCAAAGGGATGGCCATCGGATTCACAACGTTTGGCTCATCGACGCTTTGCGACATTGGCAGGAGTGGTTTACGTTTATGAGTTACCCACAAGTCAAACCGGATAACAATGATGCCGAAAGAGCTTTGCGCCCGATTGTAGTTCATCGAAAAGTCAGCGGTGGTGCCAGAAGTGATTGGGGAGCCGAGTTAGTTGCCCAGATGTTTAGCTTTTTGGAAACGATGCGGTTGCAAGGCAATAATGCCATCACTGCTTTATGTGAACTATTATCTTTAGCCGGTCGAAGTCCTCCTGGATTGGCTCCAACCTAGGGTTCGTGTCACCAGACGCAACCGAATACGGCAACCGAATACGGCAAGGGATAGGAAAGCAATGGAGTGTGTTCGCGTAATATCTTCGCGAACACACAGATAATTAATCAGGTAATATATCGGTTGTGGTAGATTCGCGTAAACTATACGCGAACAACTTTTTTGTTGCTCTGGGAGCTTTCCCTTGAGATATTCTCCTGTTGGGGTTTTCCCAATAGCCAGCCGATAGCGGGTATTATTGGCTGGAGATAATCAGCCCTTGAACTGTGTAATCTTGGTAGCCCTTAAATTCTGAGTTGGGAGGAATTGGTTCGGTCGGCTGGATGATTTGTGTCTGGTGAATAGTCTCTCAAGGCAGTGCAAGCGTCGTTTTTCTGAGCCAGGGCGCTTCTTTTTGGGCTTCTTCTCCTTACTTGCTTGGTCTGAGTTTTCCTGTTGAGATTGAGCTTTTAAGTCTGGCTTTAGTCGGCTTGGCTTAATTTTCGGCTTGCCCTTTTCTCCCAAAAGAGCAGGCATTCTCATCAATTAACTGCTGAATATACTCTTCCCTTTCCCCAAGCAAGTGCCACAAGATTGCCTCGCGCTCAGTGAGGTCTTCTGCTTGTAGTCAGGGAATAGGAGTCAGTTTCAGCTTCATAGTTGTTCATTTTAACAGAACTGCGACCCAACAACCGGGAAGTCTGGGTAAACTCGCAACAGAGAAATTAATCGTTGGCTCCGCTAAGGTATCGCGGCGAGTTCACCCAGACTTATTGAGAAGATACGACAAATTTGATGTTGCCTCACTGCTTGTCAATAAGACTTCTCTATTGCAGTGAGCAGTTACGTTTAATTCACTTGTAAATTCAATTTTTACTATAAGGTTAAATTTCTCAAAATGGCATTTTTTTGACTAGTCTTTTTTGTCTTATTTATGTCAATAAGCTCTGTTTATTGAGAGAATCCTTATTCTGATTGATTTTCACATTTATCTCTTATATCGAACTCAGGTAGATAGAGGCGCACTAAATCAACTTATGACCACCATCTACATCCTCTTGTATATAGATGACTGCCGACCGCATCTATGTCCTAACCCTTTTGTGTAAATATAACTACAGACATTATCTATACTAAAACCTTTTTGTACAGCTATCAAGATGGTTATTATCCATGCACTAGTATTATTGTCTAGGCATAACTAACGCAATCATCTATATCCTAACCCTGTTATATAGACATAAAGACTGTCATTATCTATACTAAAACCTTTTTGTACAGTTATCAAGATGGTTGTTATCCATGTACTAGCCCTGTTGTATTAATATGACTACGGGCAGCATCTATAGTATTATCCTATTGTACAGGCATTGCTGGGATGAGGGCTGAGCTAGTAGAGGTTTGCTCTTGAAGAGTCTTCGGTGTCCCATAAGGCTCAACACGGCTCTTATCAAAGAGAAATGGGAAAATTAGGTAATTTCATCCTGATTTCATATTCGCCTGCAAAAGTTAGACATAGGGACTGTACTGACCAACTAATACGCTGATAGTTAGTTATTACCGACCTTAAGCTTGAAAAGGCTCTCACCAAACTGATGCAAAAAGCAACAAAACTCCTGGTTTCAGCTTTTACCTTTTTCCTATTGACCTCTGTAGTGCCAGCAACTGTGTTTGCCCATGCGGGACATGGAGATGAGTTTCACAGCGATACTGAAACCACAGCTAATCCTGAAAACATTGAAGTAGATACCGCAACTGCCAACCAAATAGGCATCAAAGTACAACCCGTCTCTAGGCAGTTTTTGGAAATAGGCATCAAAACTACAGGACAGATTGAAACTCAGCCAAATCAACAGGTAGAAGTAACTGCACCGATTCCAGGAAAAGTCGCTGAACTGTTAGTTAAACCTGGTGATAAAATTACCAAAGGTCAACCCGTTGCCGTCCTCTCTAGCCCGGAATTAATCGAACTCCGGGTTGAGTCTCTCGACAGACGCACGGAAGCCGAAGCCAATCTAGGAGAAGCTGAAGCTAACCTCAAACTTGCTCAACAAAACTTAGAGCGTCAGCGTCAAATTGCCACTGCTGAAATCAACCAAGCCAGTACCCAACTAGCAGAAGCCCAAGAGCGTTATGATCGGGATGCGGAGTTAGCCACAGAAGGAGCCTTACCCCGCCGTCAGATGCTGGAGTCAAAAACTCAGCTAGCAGCAGCAAAAACTGCTTTAGAAACGGCAAACAGTCGCCGGGAAGTCTTGGAAGCGGAAGCGGAACTCAAACGCACCAAAACAAGGGTTGATGCCGCAAAATCCCGTATTCAACTGAGTGACACTACCTACCAAACGCGACTACAACAACTGAGTAACCGTGCGAATGAGAAAGGGTTAGTAACGGTACTTGCTCCTATTACTGGTACAGTTGCCCAACGGCAAGTTACCTTAGGTGAATCTTTTCAGGATGCAGGTGGTCAATTGATGACTATTGTTAATAGTACCCAAGTTTGGGCAACTGCCAACATTTATGAAAAGGACTTGGAAAAGGTAAAAAATGGGCAAAAGGTTAGATTAAAAGTTTCCAGCTTACCGGAGCAAACTTTTACTGGTAAAGTAACTCAAATAGACCCTTTAGTAGCAGTAGAAACGCGAGTAGTACCAGTTAGGACTAAGCTAAATAACCCTGGTGAGCAACTAAAACCGGGGATGTTTGCTCAATTAGAAATCTTAACTGATAAAAGCCCTGTCGCTACTTTAGTAGTTCCGACGAGTGCTGTAGTAGATAACAATGGTAAGCAATTAATCTATGTACAAAATGGTCAGAATAACTATCAGCCAGTGGAAGTAAATATTGGTGATACTTTTGAGAATTTAGTGGAAGTTAAAAATGGTTTATTTGAAGGCGACCAAGTAGTAGTTGAAGGTGGAGTAATGCTGTATGCTCAATCCTTAAGGGGTGGTGGTAAAGCTAAAGCTGAAGATGAACACCAGCACGAGTCTGAGGTAACTAATTCATCACAGCAGGGTATGCTTCAATATAATAATCTACCTTGGTGGTTAGTTGTGCCAGTAGGAAGTGCGATCACTCTTAGTGCTTTTTGGATAGGTCGTCGCTCATCAAAGGTTACTCATCAACCTTCAGAAGTTATTGACTGGTCAATACCACTTCAGGAAACTCAAGTCTCTAATTCGCAAGAATCAACGGTAAAGCGGAGCTGATGGCACTGTAGGGATGGAGTATATCTTTTTTTCTTGCCTAGTCCAAGGAAATTGGAGCTTTTAATTCTAATCATTTTGGCAGAGCATTTCATCCTGATTTCATTTCCCTGTGCCAATCTCATAAACAGGGGACTTTCAGCAGTAACACCGGATCAATGCTCAACTCCATCCTCAAATGGTCAATTGCCCAGCGCACTCTTGTAGTCATCGGTGCTATCATTGTCACCGTTTGGGGATTTATTACCATTGCTCGGATGCCTCTGGATGTTTTCCCCAATTTTGCTCCTCCTCAGGTAGAAATCCAAACGGAAGCACCGGGACTGGCTCCGGAAGAAGTGGAATCTCTGGTTACTCTACCGATTGAAAGTGCGATTAATGGTACTCCCGGATTAACTACAGTACGCTCTTCTTCCGCAGTGGGAATCTCTGTAGTAAAAGTTATCTTTAACTGGGGTACGGATATTTATCGAGCTCGTCAGTTGGTGACTGAGCGCTTGCAGCAAGCAACTGCTAGGTTACCGGAAGGAGTGGAAACTCCGCAAATTTCTCCCCTTTCTTCCCCCATTGGCACGGTTCTTGCTTATGCCTTCACTTTAGAAACTGGGGCAAATACTAGCCTAATGGATATGCGGCGATTGGTAGACCGAGATATCACTAACCGACTATTAGCAGTACCTGGGGTAACTCAGGTAATCGCCTATGGGGGAGAGGTGCGGCAATATCAGGTACTAGTAGATCCTGCTCAATTGCAAGCCTTTGATGTCTCCTTAGCAGAAGTTACCGAAGCAGCGGAAGCAGCTAATAACAATGCAGCCGGGGGATTTCTGATTAGTCCAGACAAAGAACTACTCATCCGGGGAGTTGGGCGAGTGGAAACTCTGGAGGATTTAGCAGAATCCGTTGTCGCGGCACGTAATGGTATACCAGTACTGTTGCGAGATGTGGCAGATGTCCGCATTGGTGCTGCTTTGAAGCGAGGGGATGGCAGTGTGGATGGCAAACCAGCCATTGTGGTGATGGTGAATAAACAGCCTCTTGCTGATACTCCCACCGTTACTCAAGCAGTGGAGGCAGCAATGGAGGAAATTAAGGGAAGTTTGTCTAGTGATGTTAACGTTGTTGTTACTTTCCGTCAGTCGGACTTTATTGATGCTTCGATCAAAAATGTCAGGAATGCTCTACGGGATGGCATCATCATTGTTTCCATCATCTTGTTCCTATTTCTGATGAATTGGCGTACTGCGGTTATTACCCTGAGTGCTATTCCCCTTTCTTTACTAATTGGCCTAATGTTGCTGAATTTGTTTGGTTTGGGTATTAATACGATGACCTTGGGAGGATTAGCAGTAGCTATTGGTTCAGTAGTGGATGACTCGATTGTGGACATGGAAAACTGCTACCGGGGACTAAGGAAAAACCAGCTAGCAGGTAATCCCATTAACCCACTACAAGTAGTTTATAACACCTCGGTAGAAGTACGAGTAAGTGTGCTGTTTTCCACAGTAATTATTGCTGTAGTTTTTGCCCCAATCTTTACCCTAACAGGAGTAGAAGGTCGCATCTTTGCGCCGATGGGGGTTGCCTATTTGGTGTCAATTTTTGCTTCTACCTTTGTGGCACTAACCCTGAGTCCAGCTTTGTGTGCTTTCTTGCTAGCTAAA
>JAAHGR010000324.1 GCA_010672425.1 Symploca sp. SIO2E6 | reverse complement strand
TGGTAACTGGCAAGATGCCAGTTCCACAATTGATACCCAATTCCCCATTCTCCATTTCCTGTTCCCTATTCCAAATTAACACAGAGATTAGTTATGAACTTGACTAAAGACTACAATGAGCAGCAATTGGAACAGATAATTAAAGATCACATAGTAAAAGAGTTTATGTACAATAAATCAGACGTGCTCCTCTCCAACGATTTACCCCTCATCAAAGAAGGCATAATCGATTCAATGGGAATTTTTCAACTGATTAACTTTATCGAACAACAATTTGGTTTTACGTTAAATCCAGAAGAAGTTTCACGGAAGAATTTTCAAACGATCAACGCCATCAAGTCTTTTGTGATCACCAAATTACAGTAAGCAACTTAAAAGATGGAACAATCAGAAATTTGGGATGCATTTAGGACTGTTATCAAATTGAGAAATATGGCGCCTCCCTTGGTGTCGGTATCAAAAAATGCCCATATTCACCTTTCTTTTCCCCAAGAAAGATTGTGGCTCCTCAGCCAGTTTAACCCTGGCAGTTGTGCCTATAACATTCCCTATGTTTTGCGGCTTCAGGGAGCGCTCAATACACTGGCTCTGGAAGAGAGCCTCAGAGAAATCTGGCGACGCCATCAAACACTACAGACGACTTTTAAGGTTGTGGAGTCCCAGCCAATCCAAGTTATTACTCCTCATCAAACTTTTGCCCTCAAGATAGTCAATCTACAACATTTGCCACCAAGCGATCGCGACTCCCAAGCCCGAAGATTAGCTACAGAGGAAGCCCAGCAACCCTTCAACTTAAGCCAAGGTCCACTTTTTCGAGGAACTTTACTACAACTAAGCCCAGAGGAACATTGGTTACTGATAACTTTCCACCATATTGTTTACGACTACTGGTCAGAAAATGTGCTGTGGAGAGAGTTGACTGTATTATATGCCGCATTCTCTACACAACAGCCCTCTCCCCTGGAGGAACTACCGATTCAATATGCAGATTTTGCCCTGTGGCAGAGACAGTGGTTACAACAGGAGGAAGTGCTCGAGATGCTCCTGTCCTATTGGCAGAAGCAGCTAGGCAGCAAACCCTTGCCTCCAAACTGCTTGCCTCCCCCTGACAAAAAAAGACCTATTTTAGAAACCCGCCGTAGTGCTTACCAAAAGCTGGCCCTATCTCAAAAACTAACAGAAGCATTGCAAGCCCTAACTAGCAACGAAGGGGTTACTCTTTTCCAAACCCTGCTAGCTGCTTTCCAACTCCTGTTGCATGGCTACACAGGACAGGATGCTCTTTACCTCTGTAGTCCCGTTGCCAACCGCAATCGACAGCAATTGGAAGGGTTAATTGGCTATTTTATTAATCTAGTTATCCTCCGCAGTCATCTTGAGGGAGATCCTAGTTTTCGAGAGTTTTTGCAACAAGTAACTCAGGTAGTATCAGGAGCCTATGCTTACCAAGATTTACCAGTGCAGATGCTCAATAGCCTCGGTTTAGTGCGCTCACCCTTATCTCAGGTGATGTTTGCTCTGCTCAATACTCCCAGACAAACCTTGGAGTTATCTGGATTGACTGTAAATTTTCTCGAGATTGACAGTGGAACCACAGATTTTGATTTATATCTCTACTTGGTAGAAGAAGCAAACACCCTAACCGGAAAATTGACATACAACCGTGATTTATTCGATGAGACAACAATTATCCAGATCCTAGAAAACTGGCAAACTCTGTTGCAAAATCTTGTTGCTAATCCCGAAAAGCCTATCTCCCAGCTGTTCCCTCCTACTCTGAGCAGGAGGCAGAAGGCAGAACCCACCCCTAACCCCTCCAAGGAGGGGAACCGGAGGTTCCAAGGCAGTCCCGATGAAAAAATTTCACCACCAGAGGATGAAAGTGGACTCTTCCCCATTCCCCATTCCCCATTCCCCATTCCCCACTTACAAGTCAGAAGGCAGGAGGCAAAGATTGAGCAACACCATTCCCCGCTCATTGCTAGCTTGCAAGAATACGTTGCCCAAGTCCTAGGTATTAGTTCATCCCAACTTAACCTACAACTTCCCTTACAGGAGATGGGACTCGGTTCCCTGATGGCTATGGATTTGCGGAACCAGGTAAAAATTGGTTGGGGAGTGGATGTACCAATAGTAAAATTCATTGAGGGTGTGAGCATTGCTAGTTTGGCAAACTATGTAAGTGAGCAACTTTCAACAGTGGCTACCCAGTCTGGATTACCACCTGAGTTGGTCCCTCTACAGGTAGAGGGAACCAAACCACCTTTCTTCTGTGTTCATCCCTTGGCTGGAGTTGTCTTCCCCTATTACGACTTAGCTAATCTTGTTGGTAAAGAACGACCCTTTTACGGGATACAATCAGTAGGCATTGATGACGGGAGACAACCATTGACTTCTATTGAGGAGATGGCAGGTCAATATATCAAAGCCATACAGGTAGTTCAACCAGAAGGGCTTTATTTTTTGGGGGGTTGGTCCTATGGTGCAGTTGTCGCCTTTGAAATGGCAAGGCAGCTCCAACAAGCAGGACAAAAAGTGGCATTTCTAGCCTTGATAGATATGCCATCTCCTTATGGAGACAAAACTCAGAATTTCTTAGCCACTTACAAATTTTTTCTTACTTCATCAACGCGATTGATCTGGCCCTATGTCTACGATTACTTGGCTCTGGTTTTTGCCGAAAGACAACAACAGATAGACAGCTCGTTTAACAACAGAGAGGGGCAAAAATTAGGAGCCCTCTCTCAAATCCTGAGGAGCCAGTCGAGACCGATGAAATTTCGCCAGCCTACTGCAAGGCGTATGCTTCAAGTTACCAAGGCAAATATTCAAGCCATGATCAACTATACACCAACAGTCTATCCTGGTAAAATCACTTTGTTCCGTACTAGCAAACCTTGCTTTGCTAAAAGGATTGGAGATGAAAGTTGGGGCTGGAGCGATTTGGCAGAGGAGGGAGTAGAAATTCACTTCATTCCTGGCCATCACTTCAATTTATTGAGGTATCCCCATGTAGAGGTACTAGCTCAAAAACTGCAAGCGGTTCCAATAGATTAAAATTTGGTCTAGTACCAAATCCGGGGAGAGCCGCACCCGTGGGTGAGCAAACCGTGAAAACCATGTAGAGACGTGCCATGGCACGTCTCTATCAAGAGTACAATAAATTAATTAAAGATGAATATGCCTCAGACGATCAAAAAGGGTTTTAACTTTGATGAAGCCATCTTAATGGCTAAGTTTTCCCAGCGAGTATATGACATTTTTCAAAAGGATGATGGGAGTATAGATGACCTGGAAATCAGGGACATTTATAACTCAATGTACCGAACCGAAGAATGGAAAATAGTTTATACATTTCGTAATGATGATCGGAATGTTCGAGGTTTTGTCGTCAAAAAAGATGGAGCCAATCAGTATACCATCGTCTGGCGAGGTTCAGTGATAACTAGTCTGGGTTCCATAGAATTAACAGACTTTGTGCATGACTTTAATTCAGAGCTAATCCCTTATGAAGATTCTGCCGACAAAAAAGTAAGAATTACTAAAGGCTATTGGTTAGCTTGTGATTCGGTTAAAGATGAGTTGTTGATGTTTTTCAAAATTTTGACTACTAAGAAGATTGAAGAGCAGGATTTAAAAAAACTAGCAGGACAGGATTTTGACGAAAAATATGCCCTTGCTTCCGCAATTGCCTCAGCAGGTGGTATTGTCTTTGGTCAAGATTTTGAGGAAGCAGTCAGAAGTATCCTCTCCCAAGCTCTTGATGAGTTTAATTTCGAGAAGTTGGAGTTAAAACTACAACAAGTCATTCAATCCTACAACTTTGACACGGGAGGAAGTTCTACCAGTGACCAGATAGACATTTATCTAACAGGTCATAGTTTAGGGGGTAATATGACTATTTTGTTTGCCCCTCTTTTTAAGCGTTTTTTGAGTAGGATAAGAGGCTTAGATTTCCGGATCAAAATCTACACTATTGGTAGTACCAAATCTGGTAATAAAAACTTTATTGAATTCTACAACAATTATATAGGTGATGGTTTCAGTTACCGAGTTGAAAATCCCTTAGATCCTATTGTTCAACTCCCCTTTTCTGCTCCTTTCCCTTTAAACATTTTGGCTGCCAATGGTCTACGAATTGGCGATATATATCTCAGTGAATGTGGATGGGTTGGCATACCTCATACCGTATTTGGATTGGGCAGTGGTGCTGGACTTAGTGTAGATTTTGGTGGAGCACTGCAAATTCCAGGAGGTATTCCTTTTCCCCATAGCTATGACACCTATGTTGAATTATTGGAGGAAGATAAAAAACGTTGGCAAGAATTATGGCGACCAATTCACAATTTTTTGGGAAACTCTATGCAGGAACTTCTCGAAGAACAGAAAAATGATCTTACAGCCAATTATAAAAAGCAAATTCAAGAATTTAAACAGGAACTGGATGAATTGAAAAACGAGATTAAAGCCTTAAATCATTAAATTCGAGGCTAATATTCATCATTTATTCACTCTCACCATTAACCTTTTACCCTCCTACGATACACCTTCTTCAATCAGCAACGTGCTGATGCCTTTAGGTAATCAATCGCCTGCTCCCGTTGGTTCACGATCGCTTGCGGAATTGGGATGTGCGATCGCGGCTTGGTTAGTTCACGATCACTTGCCCACCAGCTCCGCAAGCGATCGCCTTGCGAGTTGGGATGTGCGATTGCCTACGGCACCAGCGAAGCTGATCGCACACACTTAAGTGGATTCGCGATCACTTGTGAGAGGTTTGCGATTGCTTGCAGCACCAGCGTAGCTGATCGCTTACACTGGTGTGTAACCTATGATGGTATAATTAGCTACCGTTTAACCCACAACCCCCTCAAAAATTGCCAATTTTTATAACCTTAGAAACAAAATGGGCAAACGGTGAGTAATAAGTAATAAAGCAAGAGTTCATTAGATAACTCTACGTATTTTCTCGGTAGACAAAAACAATAATTTTAGAGCTATCCGTATTTTCTCGGTGGACAAAACCAAGGATTTAATGAGAGATCTATATAAGGGGATAACGGCTATCAACTTCGAGTGGGATATGCTAGAGCAATGGTCTAGTATTCCTATAAACCGGTCTTATGGCAAGAATAACAACTCTCATATCAGCACTTTTCCATCTTAAACCCAGTTTTTGGACTGACGCTCTAGAGTACCGATTCAGAAACCGGGTTTCTAGCAAGAATAACGACGCTATATAACCATGATTTATCTCCAAGATTTATTTTCAAATCCAGCAATAGAAACTATATCTATTACCGCCGTTATTGATACAGCCTTGTGTGTCGGTGCTGATAGTTCTTCTGAGACTCTAACAGAGCAACCGATTGTCCGTACTGCCGATAATAAACTGCTGATTAGAGCTTCCCAAATTAAAAGATGCTTACGCCACGAGTGTGAGAAAATAGCAAGAGGATTAGGTTGGCCTATTTGTCAGTCTTCCAATGCTAAAACCATGTGTCCGCAGCGTACCGGTTTTTCAGAAGAGGAAGCTAAGGGTTTGGAACGAGAGGAATATCGAGTACCAAACGATAACAGATACCACTGCCTAATTTGCCAGATGTTTGGTAATTCTACTTTGCCATCACAGATTATCTTTGATGACTTGATTTGTGAAAAAGAGCCAGAAAATTTGTCGGAAGTTTTGCATCCTAATGTCACAATTAACTGCGATCGTTGTACTCTTAAGGATAAGAAGCACTATCTTCTGGAAACTTCTCCTGCGAATGCCAAGCTACGGTTTAAAGGAGACATTCATCTTCAACCAGATTTTCCCCCTGATGCCAAAGCAATAATTTTAGCAGGATTACACCAGATAAATGCCTTGAGAGGTTCTAAATCAGCGAGATTGGGATGGGTACAGTGGGAATTTAAGAGGTTTTGTTTGAAATAATAAGCGCCTAACGACGAGTTCAGAATTGGGAGTTTACTGCTACGCACCAAGTTTCGTTAAATCTTCTATAACTACAGCTACTGACTGGTATCTGTCAACGAAGTGGTAGCATACCATCTTTTCCAAAATCTGAGCCAATTCTTCACTGACATTCGCTAAATTACGCCAGCTTAGGTCACCAGTCTCATCTGAAATTGATAGTTGGCTAGGGTGAATGCCAGTCAGCGCTTGAATCCCAATCATCCCCAGAGCATAAATATCACTGCTCAATTTTGGCCGTCCAGCGTATTGTTCTGGTGGAGCATAGCCACTAGTGCCAATGGCAATGGTTGAATCATTTTCTTGAATCTGTTCTTGGGATTGAAATTGTTTGACAGCACCAAAATCAATTAAAACCAATTTACCGTCTAGGTCACGACGCATGATATTACCAGGTTTGATATCCCGGTGAATAACTTGGTACTGGTGAACAAAACTCAGAATTTCTAAGACTCCGTTCAATATTTCTACTACTTTGGCTTCTGGAAATCGCTTTTCTTTGGGCATTTCGTCACTGAGAGGATGACCTTGAATATGTTCTTGGACTAAGTAGAATTCTTTATGTTCTTCAAAATAAGCGAGTAGCTGAGGAATCTGAGGGTGAGTACCCAACTTTTCTAAGATTTCTGCTTCAGTGCGAAATAGACGTCTGGCAATTTTTAAGAATTTTTCATCTTGATGAGCAGGTTTTAATTGCTTAACTACACATTGAGGTTTACCTGGACGCTGGGTATCTGTTGCTAAATAAGTGAGACCAAACCCACCACAACCAAGAGTACTTTGTATTTCGTAGCGTCTTGCTAACAGGTCAGCCTCTTCTTTATCCCTCACTAACGATCTTGAAGGATTCTTAACATCGTTTTCTGGTGACCAAAGCTGAGTATCACTATCCCCAGTCTGATCATCTCCCCAAGTCACAGTTGAGTCCTCATCAGGAGGTATCTCGGTCTGAGCAGTTAGTACTGTGGCGATCTCAGTTGCTATTAGGGTGCTGTTTCTCTCCTGCAAGAGAGCCGAGAGCATAGCAATGTTATCTTCTTGTTCTTTAACTAAGTCAACAAAGTGAGAACGCTCTTGCAAAGTTTTATAGGCGCTGTAAGCAAGAACACCAATTCCAGCAGTAATCAATCCCAGACTGGGAGCCACTACAGGAATCCATCCTGACCAGAAAAACAATCCCACCGATATTCCTAACAAGAGACTGATAGCCACTCCTTCTGCCAGTACCAGCTTTCCGGGATGACGAAATACCAGCACGAGAAAACCACCAGCAAATGACCAACCCCAAATCCACAAAGCTTCCCCCCACTCTGGCCAAAACCAAAATAGAGGCCGATTATCAAGGACAGTACTCAGAATTTGACTTACCAGCTGACCATGTATCATCACTCCTGGCATTTGCTGAATCTGTTTTTGGGCAAAGCTATAGGGAGTGTAAAAGTTATCTTTCAGGCTAGGAGCACTAACTCCGATCAAAACAATGCGGTCTTTCACCCAGCTAGGGTCAATCTGATTATTCAGAACTTCTGTTAAGGTAACTTTACGACCAGGGGAGTCAGAAGAGCGGTAATTCAATAAAATTTGGTAACCTCCGGTATCAGCTTTTTGATAGGCTCCGGAGTGAGGTAATAGTGGTTTGAAAATTACTTCACCGAGTTTGAGGTACTCTTGCTGGTCTTGCTTGATAGTTTCCGGTTGAATTCCCTTTTGTTCTAGGTAGCGTCGTGCTAGTTGAAAGCTGAAGGAATAATGGGTAGTGCAACCGTCAGTGGTGTTATAGTCAAACAATAGCCCCCGTCGAACTATCCCATTAGGATCAATTGGTAGGTCAGAAAGACCGATCCGATCTTGTGGAACAATTGAAGGTTGAGGAGTCCCTCCTCCCTGTTCTCGGCTACAGATGGGAATGATGCGATCGCTATTTTTGAGTCGGTTAGATAACTGGTGGTGACCTGGTGGTACTGGAATATCTCGAAAGATATCCACACCAATCACTGCGGGTTGATACTGCTCAAGCTGCCCTAACAGCTGATTCATCAGTTTGTCAGTCATTGGCCACTCCTCCAAAGACTGAAGATCCTCCTCGCTAATCTCCACTACTAGGAGACGCTCATCTGGCGGCAATGCCGGTCGCAGCTGTAGGAGTCGGTCATAAGCACTCCGTTCTAGAGGCTCCGGGAAACCTAGCTGGCGACCTATTAGCAGTAAGCTGGTAACAGTCAGACTTGCCACTAATGCCGGATGTTTAACCATAGAACCACCAACACGTTTCAGGTGAGACCAAATGATCGAGAGTGTTGCCGAAGCAGTGACTTGACTCTCATCCTGATTTGTGTATATGGCAGTTTCCTCTGACTGTACTGAGTTTTGAGTTAACTTCCCACTCGTTGGTTTCACAAGCTAATTGCTCACAACTAATAACGTGAACTACCGTTACATAAGACCTATTCAAATCTACTCACAACTAGACTTTTCTCTACTAGATAACTTGTACTCTTAGGCAGATTGATGCTTACTTCCTGCTTCCTTCAGAACCGTCGGCGGCACTCTGTCCACAGGCTAACACCGTCTAACTGACGGCTTGCTCCAAATTAATGGATGCGTTCAAGTCGCGGTCAATTTCAAGACCGCAATGGTCACAATGGAACAC
>JAAHGR010000323.1 GCA_010672425.1 Symploca sp. SIO2E6 | reverse complement strand
ACAAAAATTTCTTTGAGTCTCAAGGGGAACTTGCTCCAGAAGAGGTTTGGGTCGCACGTTATCAAGTCCGACAGCTCCAAAAAGCTTACTGGTACTATAAGCTACAAGCTAGTTCCCCCACCTTTGCCACCAGAGGTGAAACGCCCAAGCTGAGTAAATATAAGCATTTGGGGAAGGCTGGAAGTGAAGCTCATGTCGCTGGGGTGATGGGTGTCGCCAGAAGAACCATCGTTTCCGAATTGCAAAAAACGATTGATTCTCTTAAGAAGAGTTTACTAGATATTTCTTTCGACTCCGAACAAGAAAATATCTAAGTCGGGACTTTATTCGCGATTATAACCCGCGAATAAGTTTTTTCTTTTTTCCAAAATGGGATGCTCCCATATTTCCGGCCTTCCGGTGGCTTTTAATCGCTTGATGTGTTCGGCAGGTTTACGGCTGAAATCGGACACGGGATATATGGCATCCATCGTAAACATGACATGCTCAAACTGAAAATTTACTGATAATTTTCAGTTTATACCAAATCCGGTATCGATATACCCGCTATGCCCACATTGTAGAGACGTTGCATGCAACGTCTCTACAGGGATTTCACGGTTTGCTCAAAACGGCTCTGTTGTAACCGGATTTGGTATATCATCCTTTGTAAATGGCTGCCTAAGCTAGGTCGGTATAGGGAGTATACCTAGACTCATAAGCTGCCTCTTGACCATAGGAAATTTCTACATGGTGTCCATCAGGATCTCTTAGGTAGGCTGCGTACCCAGTGGGAGGACCATAATCCTTAGGTCCCTCAAGTAAACAACCCTCTTTGCGAGCCAGTTTACAGAGTTGATCCACTTGTTCAGAACTGACACAAGCAATACCAATATGAGTCGGTGGCAAGATCGGCTTGGCCTCTTCTTCCTCAAGTAAAGCTAGCGCAAAGGGTCTAATGTTGTCGGACATCCACACTGTACCTGGTTCTACGCGCAAACGCACTACTGACATCTGACCATACTTAGCGTAGAAAGCAATACTGGTATTAAGGTTCGTAACAGCTATGGCTAAATGAGTGAAAGCTATTGTTTTAGTCATTGCAGATCCTGTAGTTTTATTGAGACTCTCCAAAACATCTTGAGTAAATACGGGCAATCCAAAGTCAGGTCGGTAACCGTGAATGGCATCAGGAGCAAGCTGCTTCATCAGGAAGACTATCGCCCCAGTTACAACTTGACCAGGAACTAAAATGGGGCAACCCGGTGGGGTAGGAATAATGAATGTCGATGAAACTAGTTCTCGCCCAGATGCCATTATCTCATCTATTTCATTGTTTAGCTTAAGGTATTCTATTTTTTCTTCGTCCAAACCCAGGAAGTAGGCCTTCCGCATGTCACCTTGCCCAGTTGCCTGGTGAGAACGGAAGCCGGAGTAAAACTCGCTGAAATGAGGCAAAGAAGGCAAATTTAGTGTTAGCTGTTGCAGCTTGTTTTCAAATAATTTGATTTCCACTTGATTGTCTTGGCGCAATTCCTGCTCCAATCCCTCAGCAATTTGATGCAGGCAATCAAGCAAATAGGTTACTGAACCCCAGGTTGTCCCGATATTAGTCATTAATAAAACCGTATTGAGGGAGACCTTGTTAACTTGAATATTAAACTGTTCCATCAGTACAGAATTTTGGAAAGTATAGCCATCGATTCCTGTTTTGCCAATGTACAAAGTCAGCCGCGTGGGGTCGAGAACAAATTCATCATCCTCCCAGGCTTGCTCGATACGCTGGAACTCTACTTCTGGATCTTCCTGAGTTTGGTAACTCAAGAGACCTGATGGGCGATAGGTTTCGGGAATCAACTCTTCAGGAGTAAGTATCTTGAAGTATTTTCCTAGCAATGGATGAGTGTTAACCTTCTCCCGCACTACCATTGCTGTATCAATCTGGGACTGAACCAATTTGAAACCTTCCAAATCAACTTGTCGCCGCGCTAAATCCAGAGAGGCGAGAATTTGGTAATTCGGGGATGTGCTGGTGTGGGTCATGTAAGCCTCTAGAAAATCAATTTCCGACCTACGGTTGAACTCCTCATCCCAGATGTGAATCATGGATGATTGACGCATACCAGACAGAGATTTATGTGTTGATTGGGTTGAGTACACCCGAATCTTGACTTGATCTGGATCGGGTAATAGGCGCTGGTTCAGCCAGGTGTCATCATCCTCAGGGTCAAGCCGATCAAATTGTTCTTTAAAGTCTGCATACTCCTGTCGGTATTGGGGACTGTTATAGCGAGTATGAAGGTCAGTGGCAGCTTGCATTGCTGTACGTTCTCGATAGGTTGAGGTGCAACGAGCAAAGGCAAACCAGGCTTCGTCCCAGAGGAAAACCAAATTTGGCTTGATTGCCAGTGTTTCTTCCATGACTTGCTTAACGTTGTAAACAATCCCATCAAAGGTACAATTGGTGAGTAACACCATCTTAACCTGATCCAATTGCCCATCCCGCTTGAATTTGAGCAATTGTTGCTTGATTTCCTTTAAAGGGACAGCACCATAGATACTATATTCTTTGAGGGAATAGGCATTGAGGTAAAGGGGTTGAGCACCTACTAAGACGATGCCGTAATGGTGAGATTTGTGGCAATTCTGGTCAACTAAGACAATATCACCTGGGGTTATAAGTGTCTGCAAAACAATTTTATTGGCAGTTGAAGTACCATTAGTCACAAAAAAAGTTTGCCTAGACCCAAAGCTTTTCGCTGCTAAACTCTGAGCCTGTTTCAGGGTACCAGTAGGGTGCAATAATGAGTCTAATCCTCCACTGGTTGCTGAAGTTTCTGCTAAAAAGAGATTTTGACCATAGAACTCTCCCATGTCCTGAATCCAATCAGACTTAAAGATGGAATTTCCCCGGGAAATGGGCATGGCATGAAATACCCCTGTGGGTTCTTGGCTGTAATTTCTTAAGGCATCGAAGAAAGGGGTTTCGTAACGTTTTTCAATGCCTTGAATAATACTTAAGTGTACTTCAAGATAGTCTTCCTGATTGTAGAAAATGCGGCGGAAGTTCTGATGCTTCTCAGCATCCATATCAACCACGGATACATCGCTCAACAAGTATAAATCTAACTCTGGACGTAACTTATTTAAAATCGCACCTAAAGTAAAACCTCTCGGTTGGTAAGATTCTCCAGCTAATTCAGCTTGTTCTAACCCACTCATGTATTCTTCGAGCACTGACAAATGGTTGTTTGAGCGCAGGGGAAAGTCGTAGCCGATAACACAACATTGAATGTTGTGATTCAACATCAAAGCTGTTAGGGAATCTTCAAGGTTAGAAATGAAGATTATCTGATAAAGAAACCGGTCTTTAATTGAGGCTATTTCTGCTAGTTTTTGGCGTATTTTTTGCTCTTTTTCTATTGTTATATCGTCTTCAACAAATAAGACAGTGAAATAGAGTTGATTAGAGTTTTTATTGTAATTATCAACCGATATAATTTGCTGTCCATCTTTCTGTTCCCTTGCAAAAATCTGATCAATGTATCCTTGGGCATACAGTTCAGCACGGCTAGACATCAAACCTATAATTTGATTCACTTCCCAGGACAGTCGGGAATATTCCTGTTGCTCAAAGTGCTGCTGCAATCGTCGAAATGCATTTATCCCTGGAAATTTCCAGTAGAGTTCGAGGGGTTCGAGAATTTTGAACCCAGCTGCAATTTGTTCCTTTAAGGTGGAGATATCCTTGCCACAGGCGTGAAGAGATTGCAAGCGGTCTGTTGACAATTTCAGTTTGCTCCAGATATCAACACGTATCGGTAAGGTATTTTTATAGGTGCTGATATACAAGCAATCAAGAATGGGAGTACATGAGTTTTTGGACACAGTTATATTTTATTTCCTTAATATTTTCCACATCTACCATCATATCAGGTGTCAGGACAGGTTCAACGGCTTGGGCAATTTAATCATGGAAATCGCTGTTATTGATGGGGATAATAATTTTAATTTTCATGGGTTTGTTTTTTTATGTTCCAGACGTGGAACAGGCTTCTAGCCTGTCATAGACAAGGGGCTTAAGCCCCTTGTTTTGATGGTCAAGAAAGTGAATGAAAATCAAGGGAGTTTTTTTTTGTAGCCAAGTTTCAACTGTTCAGCTAATACCTGAACGTGAGGTTCCCTCAACATAGTAGTATGGTTTCCAGGAACAACATGAACCTCCACCGATTGGCTAGAAAACTGATTCCATCCCCAAGTTGGATCTGTCGGTATTTCACCAAGCATTCCCAATTCATCCTGATAAACTTCGCTGGTGCGGAACAGGGTAATCGAACCTTGATAACCTGCTTGTGGGCGATAACTCATAAAGGCCAATTCGTCAGCTTTAATCGTTTGAACAATCCCACGCACTCGGTCGATTCCTGAATTAGGTGGCAACAGATTGACCGCTTCCATCTGTTGTTTGAGATGGTTTAATTGGGCTTCAGGAGTAAGAGGTTTTAGGGATTCATAAGAAATATCTAGATTTTTACCAGATAACATTTCCAGGATCTGGGCAATATTGGTCAACCATCGGGTATCATCCCAATCTAACTGTTTTGGGGTGCTACCAAGAAGTGGTGCGGGAAGGTCAAATAGGGCAAGTAGGGCAACTGTTTCTCCCTGCTGTTGTAGCTGTTGTGCTATTTCAAAGGCAACCAAAACCCCAAAGGAATGACCTCCGAGGAAGTAAGGACCAGAGGGTTGAAAGGTTTGGATGGCTTGGAGGTAGTAGGCGGCTATTTCTTCAACACTATTCAAGGGTTCCGATACCCCATCTAAGGATGGAGGTTGTAAAGCGTAAAAGGGTTGCTCGTCTCCCAGATGACGCGCTAGTTGGTGGAAGTAGACCACATTACCACCGGAACCAGGCATACAGAAGAAAGGTGGCTGGCAATACTGTTCAGATAAGCCTACGTTTTCTTTCTCCCGTCTCCCCCATCTCTCCCATCTTCCTTGTCTCCGGGTGAGCGAAATTTTGGGTGGAATTTCCCTTCTCCGCGTCTCCGCGTCCCCGCGTCCCCGCGTCTGTTCACTCGTTTCCCCAACCCTTTTTTCGTTCACCCCTTGTCTCCCTTGTCCTCCCCATCCTATTATCGGCGTCCCCGCGTCCCCGCGTCCCCGTGTCTCCGCGTCCCCACTTTGGTACAATAGAATGGCTAATTGTTCTACGGTAGCACCTTGGAAAAGGGCAGCCAAAGATAGATTTTTGCCAAATTGTTGCTCAATGTCAGCCATCAGACGCACTGCTAACAGAGAATGACCACCAAGATGAAAGAAGTTATCTTGGATTCCAATAGGGGAAACACCGAGAATCTCTGACCAAATTTGGGCTAGTTGTAATTCTACCGAGTCCCGGGGGGCAATAAAACTGCTTTCCCGAACTAAACTTGAAGCATCGGGGACAGGTAAGCCACGACGGTTGACTTTGCCGTTAGGAGTCAGAGGCATTGCTTCGAGAAGGACAAAAGCAGCAGGAATCATGTACTTTGGTAGCTTAGTCTTGAGGAAAGAGTGCAAATGAGTGATCGCTATTTTTTCCTCATTGGTAGTTAAATAAGCAACCAGCCGTTTGTTTCCTGGAATGTCTTCGCGAGCAATAACTACAGCTTCTCTCACCTTGGCATATTGGGCAAGTACTGCTTCAATTTCTCCGAGTTCGATGCGGAAACCTCGAATTTTTACTTGATGATCAATACGTCCGAGATATTCGATATTGCCATCAGGTAAATAACGAGCTAAATCTCCCGTTTTGTAGAGGCGAGAACCTGGTTTATTGCTAAAGGGGTTAGGAATGAATTTTTGTTGAGTGAGTTGGGGACGTTTGAGATAACCCCTAGCTAAACCTGCACCACTAATATGTAGTTCTCCGGGTATACCAATCGGTACAGGTTGGAGATATTTGTCTAGGATATAGATAACAGTATTAGCGATCGGACGACCGATTAATTCTGATCTACCCTCACCAGGAGTTGGACGGTTAGATGTTACCTCATAAGTAGTTGACCAAACAGTGGTTTCCGTTGGTCCATACATATTCCACAGACAACCAACTTTCTCTCGTAAACTGTTGGCTAATTCTTTGGAGAGGACTTCTCCACCGCAATTTGCTTTGAAATCTGGTTTGCCTGACCAGTTAGCAGCGAGTAACATTTGCCAGGTGGCTGGAGTCGCTTGCATCATAGTGGCATCAGATTGAGCAATTTTTGAAGCTAATCTCAAGCCATCTTGCGCCACTTTACGGCTGACTAATATTACCGTTGCACCGATGGTTAAAGGCTGGTAAATTTCCAGAGTGTGAATGTCAAAGCAAATAGTAGCAAGGGCAAGGAGGCGATCGCTACTTTTTAACTCTGGTCGATCGCCCATAGAATTGATAAAGTTTACCAGAGATTGGTGACAAATTTCTACTCCCTTCGGTTTTCCTGTGGAGCCAGAAGTAAAGATTACATAGGATAAGTTATCAGATTTTACCTGGCTCTCAGGATTTTCTGGACTTTCGAGTGAAATAACCTCCCACTCTGTATCTAAACAAATTATTGGAATTTCCTGGTTGGGCAAGGAACTGAACAACTGACTAGAAGTAATTAAGATTTTCGTTTCTGAGTCAGATAGAATATAGTTAGCTCGCTCAATCGGATAAGTCGGATCTAGAGGAACATAAGCACCACCAGCTTTGAGTATCCCTAACAATCCCACTACCATGAAGAGAGAACGTTCTAGATAAATCCCTACTAGGGTATCTGGTTTAACTCCCCACTTTTGCAGATAATGTCCTAATTGATTTGCTCGCTCATTCAACTGCTTATAAGTTAATTTTTCCTCTTCAAACACTACTGCTACAGCATCTGGTGTCTTTTGTACTTGTTCTTCAAACAACTGATGAATGCACTTATCTTTAGGATAGTCAGCTTGAGTATTATTCCATTCTACCAATAACTGATGACGCTCACTTTCGGTCAACAAAGGTAATTCAGCAATGCTTTGGTTGGGATTGGTAACGATTCCCACGAGCATTGTACTCAAATGCCCGTTCATCCGCTCAATTGTAGTGGCATCAAACAAATCACTGTTGTATTCCGTTAGAAGAACCACTTCCTCGGGTTGTTCCTCTAAGAGATAGAAAGTAAGGTCAAACTTGGAGGTTTGAGGATCTACCTCAAAGTAAAACGCTCTCCATCCTAACTTGTCTGCGGTTACTAGGAGTGGATCGATAACGAAAGCCACCTGAAACAGAGGATTTTGCTGGACTTGATTATGGTCTAAATTTTGGGTTTCTACCAGCTTCTGAAACGGTACATCTTGATGGGAGTAAGCTGATAAACAGACATTCCGGACTCGCTTCAACAGTTGGCAGAAACTGGGATTACCACTGAGGTCACTACGCAAGACCAAAGGATTGAGAAAGTTACCGATGATTCCTTCTAACTCTGGTCTGGTACGTTGAGAGATGACCGTACCGAGAACAATATCCTCTTGATTTGAATACCGATAAAGCAAAACTTTGACCGCTGTTGCTAAGGTGACAAATAAGGTAACATTTTCTTGGCGACTAAGAATTTTGAGCTTTTCGATTAAGTCAAAGGCAAGTCGGTGACGAACAAATGAACCGGTAAAAGTCGTTTGGGGAGTGCGAGGACGGTCTGTAGGAAGTTGCAGTTGGGGTAAATTTGCTAGTTGTTTCTCCCAGTAGGCAAGCTGATGAGAGAGAACTTTCCCCTGTAAACGTTGGCGTTGCCAAACGGCAAAATCGGCATATTGTATAGTTACTTGTAGCAGAGGTGACGGTAAACCTTGATAAAATGCCCGATAAATAATTTCTAATTCTTGTACTATATTGATGAATGATTCGGCATCGATAACACTGTGATGAAGAGCGAAGTAGAGCCGATAGTTATCTGCAGCAAGCTGAATCAGAGTTGCTCGCAGCAATGGGCCTTTGGTGAGGTCAAATCTTTCGCGAAGTTGTTCGGTAGCAATGCGCAGTGCTTCCGTTTCTCGTTTGGTTTCTGGCCATGCTCGCAAATCGACTATTGGTAAATTAAATGTAGATGGTGGCTGAATTTCCTGGCACAGTTGACCATTAACTAGTGGATAGGTAGTCCGGAGAATTTCGTGACGGCGAATCAGTTCCGTTAGACTGGCTGCCAATGCAGAAATATTGATATTTCCACCTAGATGAATGCTCAAGCTTTCATTGTAAACTGGCTCTTCTGGTGCTAACTGGTTGAGCAACCACAGTTGTTCTTGGGCAAAAGATAAAGGAATGGTTTGTTTTCGTGAAATCGGTTGTAGAGGTGGTACAATATTGATTGATCCATCTCGCTTAAGAACCTCTTTGGCTAACTCAGCAACTGTCGGACAATCGAATAAGCAATTTAGCGATAATTCTACTTGCAAGCGATCGCGCACTAACCCGATAATTTTGGTAGCTAGTAAAGAATGTCCGCCTAATTCAATAAAGTTGTCGTAAACTCCGATAGGAGAAACCCCCAGAATCTCTGACCAAATTTGAGCTAGTTGCAATTCTACCGAACTCCGGGGGGCAACAAAACTGGTTTCACGAACCAAACTTGAAGCATCAGGGATAGGTAAAGCCCGACGATCGA
>JAAHGR010000322.1 GCA_010672425.1 Symploca sp. SIO2E6 | reverse complement strand
CTTTCACGGGAAGCCAGAGGATGCTACGCTTTGACTTTCACGGGAAGCCAGAGGATGCTACGCTTTGACTTTCACGGGAAGCCAGAGGATGCTACGCTTTGACTTTCACGGGAAGCCAGAGGATGCTACGCTTTGGGTTCTACGGGGACTTTTAGAAAAGTGTACTTCATTACAGCGCAAAGCGCTGTATAAGCTTCAGTATTAGAGGAAAAACTTGATGGAATCCCTTAATACCGCTGTCAAAAAAATTGCCAAAGGAGCTGGTATCACTTTTGTCGGTAAAGTGGCAAGTACTGGTCTTAAATACCTAACTCAAGTAACTCTGGCTCAGCTTCTCGGCGCGGAACTTTTTGGTATCTATACTCTCGGATTTGTGATCTACCAATTCGGAGAGCTATTTGCAAGAATGGGTTTGGAAAATGGTGCAGTGCGCTATGTTTCCATCCATCACGGTGCAGGAGAAACTAGAAAACTCAAGGGGGTTTTGCTACAGGCGGTTGGACTATCCTTTGTCAGTGGCTTGGCTTTAGGCATTGTTCTCTTGCTGGCATCAGGTCCCATTGCTAAATTAATCTTTGGTAAACCTGAGCTGGTTCCTGCCCTGCGGCTGTTTGCGATCGCTCTTCCCTTTGGGGCTAGCATGATCGTGGGAGCTTTTGCCACCACTGGGTTTCAGGTCACAACCTACCGGGTTTACATCTGGGAACTGCTTCTGCCGTTCACCAACTTACTGTTGGCTGCCTTGTTCTGCACCCTTGGCTGGGGACTTTGGGGTACAACTGTAGCCTGGGTAATTGCTGTTATGGTTGCATTAGCAGCCACTCTTTACTTTATCCGAAGACTCTTCCCAGCGATAGCAAGTAGAGATATTAAGCCGATCTTTGAAGGAAAGCAACTCCTCAGATTTTCGCTCCCCTTAGCCTTTGGCACTTTCCTCTGGTTGGTGATGATTTGGACAGATGTCTTGATGCTGGGATATTTCCGAGCAGCGACAGAGGTAGGGATTTACCGAGCGGCTTCGCAGACAGCATTCTTAATGACTATCTTCTCAGCTTCATTAAATTCGATCTTTGCACCAATAATTGCTGATCTTCATCACAGGCAAGCGATCGATAAAATGGGGCAGATCTTCCAAGCCACTACTCGCTGGAGCCTCTCCTTAAGCGTGCCTCTATTCTTAGTGGTGACAGCAGCTAGCCAAGATATTCTGGGGATTTTTGGAGCGGAGTTTGTCATCGGCAGTTTGCCCCTAGTCATGTTAGGCATAGGGCAATTAGTCAGAGCTGGGACAGATACGGCAACTAACACGTTGATTATGTCAGGTCATCAATATACTAAGCTCTTGGGAGATATTGGCTCGGTCATTGTCAACATATCATTAAATATACTGTTAATTCCCCGATGGGGGTTGATGGGAGCAGCAATAGCAACTGGGATTAGTATTAGCGGGGTTCACCTATGGCGAATGTGGCAAGTTAAGCTGGTTTTGGCTGTTCAGCCTTTTAATTGGAGCTACTGCAAAATTATAGGAGCTGGAGCTATTGCAGGGTTAAGCGGGTTTGCTGTCCATGCTTGGCTAACACCGATGCCTTCCCTTGTTTCAGTAGTTGTTACTGCTGGGGCTATCGTTGTTGTCTATGCCACACTTTTATTGGCAATGGGCTTAGAAGAAGCAGATCGGATGATTTTGGAGGAGGTGCAAAAGCGATTGGGCTTTAAAAAATGAGGTATTAGGTAGTGGCAAGGTATTTTTCCCACACCCGGTCACCCTAAACCCTGTCTCAGGTTTAGCCTGCTTGTCACCCCGTCAGCTATTTTACTATACCATCAGACGGTTCAAAAGTAGAATTGGTAAAGGGTTAAGCTATTGTTGTCACCCCGTCAGCAGGTAAAGGTTTCAGCATTTGGCGTTGTCCTAATCGCCTTGGCAACTGCTATATTAGGTGAATTTTCTGTTCCCAATTCCCAATTCCCAATTCCCCATTCCCAATTTTTACAGCTCTCGGTCATGACCGTATTTTTCCCGAATATGGGAGTTAAAGTATTGACCGAGAGAGGGGGCATTCTTAAGACCTTGATAGACACTATCGGGTACATCTCGGTATTGGTAGACACTGCCACTGTTGAATTCTACTCGCAGGGTTTGAGTTGTCGCATCATAATCAAAAGATTGGATTACCACACTCGAACTCTTGAGCAAAGGAAAAGCGATCGCGTCCCGAATACTGGCACAATCGGTTAGTAGCATTACTAAGCGATCGATGCCGATTCCTAAGCCGCCGGTGGGTGGCATACCATGCTCTAAAGCAGTTAGAAAGTCTTCATCCACCCCTTGGGCTTCTAAATCCCCAGCTGCTTTCTTCGCCGCCTGGGCTTCCAAACGGGTTCTTTGATCGATGGGATCGGTTAACTCAGAAAAGCTATTTGCCGTTTCCCTACCGGTGATGAAGAGTTCAAAACGTTCTACTACACCTGACTCAGAACGATGAGGCTTGGCTAGGGGAGAAATTTCTACCGGGTGATCCAGGACAAAGGTCGGCTGAATTAGGGTTTCCTCTACCTTCTGCTCAAAGGTTTCGTTGAGGAGTTTACCCAAAGATTGACATTCCTCCAAGCCTTCAACTCCGACTTTACGAGCCTCGGCTTTGGCGGCTTCCAGGGTCTGAAACTGCTGGAAATCTAAACCGGTTTGCTCCTTGACCAACTGCTGCATCGTCACTTTGCGCCAAGGAGGAGTTAGGTCAATTGCCTGATTCTGATAGGTAATTTGCAGAGTTCCTAAGACAGTTTGAGCCACATGACTAATCAGATTTTCCGTCAGCTGCATCATATCGTGGTAGTCAGCGTAGGCTTGGTAAATCTCAATCATGGTAAATTCAGGATTGTGGCGAGTGGAAACCCCCTCATTGCGAAAAATCCTGCCCAACTCAAAGACCTTTTCAAATCCACCGACAATCAGCCGCTTGAGGTGCAATTCTGTGGCAATCCGCAGGTACAACTCCATCTCCAAGGCATTGTGGTAGGTAATGAAAGGACGAGCATCGGCTCCCCCTGCTTCATTCTGGAAAACTGGTGTCTCGATTTCAATAAAGCCTTGCTCTTCTAAATAGCGGCGAATGGCTGCGGTAATTCGAGCACGACGGCGAAAGGTCTCCCGTACAGTGGGATTAACAATTAGATCAACATAACGCTGGCGGTAACGCTTTTCTGTATCCGTCAGACCATGCCACTTATCTGGTAAAGGTAACAAGGATTTCGTCAGCATCGTGTACTCACTGACGTATACTGATAATTCCCCCTTTTCTGTGCGCTTAATGGTGCCCTTAACTCCCAAAATATCCCCAATATCTGTCAGCTGTTTGACATGGTTAAAAGCATTAGGTACATCTGCCATCTTGGCAGTAATGCGCTTCTTATCTAAATACAGCTGAATTGTGCCAGTTTCGTCCTGGAGATTGAAGAAAGCTAGTTTACCGAAAACCCGCCGTGCTAAAATGCGACCGGCGATCGCGACTTGCAAATCTACTTCTTCACCATTCGGTAACTCAGCAAATTTTGCCTGAAGTTCTGCGGCATGATGGGTAGACTTCCACCGATAAGCATAGGGATTCAGACCCAATGCCCTGAGTTGTTCAACTTTCTCTAACCGTGCGGCGCGGATTTCTGCCAAAGTTGAAGTGCTTTGTTCTGCTGGTCTGGACTGCTCGGACATGGTGGTGAATAATTACAGATTGTATCGGTATTCCCTGTACTATTAGTTGATAACTAATAGCTTAGTTTGTGCTCAACTAGAACTATGTTAATTATAGCATAATTAAGCTGTCAGATATCAGCTTTATGGTTGAATGTTGTTAGAGTAAATTTAATTTTAGGATAACTAGCGATCGCCTACGGCAACTGACATCAATGAGTTATTCATGCTACTGCTTAAGTGTACCACCTACCACCTAACACCTAAGAAGAACTCCCTGAGGTACTAACTATAGGTCGCTTTTTCTTATATCGACGCTGTTTTCTTTGCTTGCGTTCTTTCCATTCCTTAATCGCGATCGCAGTTTTGACAGCAGGAGAGCAAGGTTGATCAGAACTACTAGCCGGTTTTTCTTTAGGTGATTGCACCTGATTAACCAAACAATCAGCGAGATCATTTTGAGGTAATTCGGTGTCGAGGTCTTGCAGAATATCCCTAACAGATTGATAGCGTTCTTGCAAAGACGCTTGCATCATTTTGCCCAAAATATTCCCAAGAGGCTCACTCAACTCGATGAAGTTTTGCCAGTGAATTTCACCAGTGTAATGATCATTGCGAAACTCTAAGGGGGATTTCCTCGTCAATAGGTAGAGACAAGTAACACCTAAAGCATAGATATCACTGCTAAAAACTGGTCGTAGGGCAAATTGTTCTGGTGGTGCAAACCCCATAGTACCAACGAACTGAGTTGTGGGATTTTTGATCGTAGTGTCCCCTGCTTGAGCAATTTGCTCTTTGACTGCCCCAAAATCAATTAGTACTAGTCTCCCATCTTCCTGAGAGCGAATAATGTTCTGAGGCTTGATGTCCCGGTGAATTACCTGATGGCTGTGAACATACTCCAATAGCAGCAGCATTTCCCGCAGAAATCTTTGAGCGGCTGTTTGTGTCAAGCAACCCTGGCGCCTCACCTGTCTTGCCAAGGTCATACCTCGAATATATTCCTGAATGAGAAAAAAGTCCCCATCCACCACAAAATAATCCAACAGCATGGGAATTTGAGAGTGGCTACCCAGCTTACCGAGGGTGGTTGCCTCTTTTTCAAAGCGTTTGCGTGCTTTGAGCAACCCTGGAGGATCACTAAATTTGGGGCACAGTTGTTTGATGACACACAACGGTTTACCTGGCAAAGATATATCCTTTGCCAGAAACGTGACACCAAAACCTCCTCTACCAATCATCCGCAGCACCCTGTAGCGATCGCGAAACAGTTTTTGGCTACCACACAGCTGACCTAATGTTGTTTCCTGCAAAATGTCAGAGTGAAAGGAGGACATATTCCCAGGTGTAAAGTTCATCGATTTTATTGACTACAAGATGATCTGCCATCTCCAGTATGGCTCTAATTTTAGCAAAAATCTTCCTTTTATCGGGAAAAATTGGGAAAGATTCCCTAGGGGGGAGATGGGGAGATGGGGGGATCTCACAAGGGTAGGTTTTTAATATTTCGGTCAATAAGAGACAAGGAAGGAAAGTAGACAAGGTAGACTTATGTTGATTTTTTACGAAAAACTGGGGTTTTCAGCATCTGTTGATTTTTGAAAACCGTACATGATTCTGTTCGGTTTTCCTCCCTTGTCTCCTTGTCCACCTTGTCCACCTTGTCTTGTCCCAACCCGAAAGTAAAAAACCAACCCTTGTCAGTGGGGGGATGGGGGAGAACAATTTTGAACTGTTGGGTTTCACTTCGTTACACCCAACCTGCTTCCTAACACCTAACACCTAAATTACCGTATCTTCCCGGTAAGCTAGGTTCTGAATTCGCTCATCTAATGTTGGGTCTGTATCAACTTGATGAAAAGCCTGGGTAGCCGTGGGGAAGACTAGATGTAAGTATTCTGCCAGGGAATCCTGCTCAGAACCAAAGGGAGCAAAATTGGCAATCCCCTCGAAGGGTTGAGCGATCGCGGCATCTCGTACTCCGTTTTTATTGAGGTCTTCTTCCGGGTCTAATACCCCATCTTCATTCTTATCTGGCTCGCCCAAAAGATCAACCCGATTAAATAAAGTGGGATTGGCATTCAAGAAGTTGGGGAAGGGGGAACTATCGCCACCATCAGCCAGATAGTTGATGGTAACGGCGCGGAAAGTGCGATTAGGATCACCCACTAATTCACCATTCTGAGCCACTACATCGATAACTTGGTTCTGATTATCTACAACGACTAAAGATAGAACTCGCTCCTTGGCAGGACGAGTGGCATCAAAGCTGAACTTGAGGCCACTGACTTGGGGAAACTGACCAGGAGTGGCGCCGGGAGCCGTTGCCTCCACCCCAATTTCGATCGTCTGTAGCAGTTGATCTGCTGTCAGGGTTAACAGGGTAAGTCCGTTGTTGAACCGGAGGGAATTGGTAATGTCGAGTTGGGAAACTTCTCCTGCTTCCTTGCCTGCAACTGGGTTAGCCTCTGGAGGCAACAGGTCAAAGTCATTGGGATCGGTGCTACCACTACCGGAACTAATTACTCCAATGTTGGAACGGATACCGCCTCCGTTTTTCAAGGAAATGACCGTTGTCGCATCGACTGTTTGGGCAATAGCTAAGTCTGCGTCAGCAGTCAAGTCCCCCAGGTTAGTTTCTTGGGTGCGGACATAGGAGCGATCGCCTCGCAAGAAGACCTCGGTATTGCCAAAGATATTACCATCCTGAGCAGCAATCACTGCCCCAATGGTATCGATAATTTCCACAATCTCTGGATCTGGTGTTCCTCCTACCGCTGCAACCCCTTGGTCATCGGTAGCATAGGCTCCACTGATGTTGGGGTCAATACTACTGGGAATAATGATACCGTTGGCATCAAAGTCCACCACTAGACGACCCACATATTGAGAGTTAGCATCCGTGTTTACAATTGCTACTGGATTGCCATCCCCATTGATTTTGAGAATGGGATAAGGACCCTCACTGGTATCTCCAACTCGGAGATAATCGGTGGTATCCGAGAGCAAGGTATGGGAACCTCCTGCAACAATGATATCCACATCGCGCAAACGAGGTGCTAACTCATCCCGCTCAACCTGCAACTGTTGCATGTGAGCCAGGAGAATTACCTTGTTAATACCCGTAGCGGTTAGTTCATCTACTGCCCCTTGAATCTTAGCAGCCAGGGCGTCATAATCTGTGGCATCTTGCGGGAAAACAGTCACTCCATCAGCAGCAGAGATGGAGGGTAGAAGGGGTGTGGTTGCTCCCACAATACCAATTTCCTCACCATTGACAGTGATAACAGCCGTTCCTGCCACTTGTCCTGGGGGAATAGTACTGGCTTCTTGACCATTGGCGGTTACTCGGTCTGACAAGTTGGGCTCTGTGCTAAAATCTAGATTAGCGCTCAGATAAGGGAATAGAGTACCACGGTAGGCTCCCGAAGGTTGAATAATATTCTGCACTTCCTTGCTGCCAAGATCGAAGTCGTGGTTGCCAAACGTGGAAGCTTGCAGACCAAGCTGGTTGAGGATTTCGATATCGGCATGACCGATACCAGCCTCTCCCACCGGGGTATTATTCAGGCTAGCGTCACTGCCTGCAAAGAGAAAGGGACTAGGAATGTAGTTGTCCCCAGAGGAGAGAATGAGGGTATTGGAGTAGTCATCTTTGAGGGTGTTGAGGACAGCGGAGAAGCGAGGAACATCTTCCAATGCTTCTATTCCAGATTCAAAGTCTGAGGCATGGAGCACTTGCAGGGTAAAAGGCTCTGAATCTAAACTTACCAACACCGCGTCAGAGTCGCTCATGGTAGTTTTGGCGCAGGCTGATAAGCTGAAAATTGTCATCAAGGTAATGAATAAGACAATCAGGTGGCGTTTCATCAGTTTTTTTGTCCTCCCTCCGGAAACTCATAACAGAAGTATCAAACTTGTCAAAGACTAAAGCGAATTTGCTTTAAATTGTAATAATTAATTAAACAGTCTTTTAATAAAACTTAACTATAGGAGATTTACTGTGAACGCAGCCGAACAAGCAAGAGGGTTAGAGGTTACCACTAAAATTGCAGCAATCGTCAATTTGTTTAAATCGGAGTTCCCCGATGCCAAAGCCGACTTGAACCCTTGGCGGAATGATCCTGACACCCGGGAGTTAGTTGATCCTGATTCCATTGATATTGGCTTCCACTTCCCTGGCTGGAGTCGGCGCTTCCAAAGCCGCAGCATCCTCGTGCAGATTCGGTTCTATCAAGACCCATTGGAAGGCTATCAACGGCTAATTGGTCTAGAAATGGCAGGATTTAATCATCAAGGAGAAGCTTGGCGACTTTCAACGGTTGATAGCTGGCAATTAGTTGGTAAGTACCAGCCAGCAGTGGAAGTTGCCCCCAAGCTGAAGCATTTCTGCCGACAAGTATTTGAGTTGTTTAGTTAGTTTTGTTATTGGTTATTGGTCATTTTCAGGGGGTTTATTATCGGGCGTATGCAATACGCCCCTACAATTGTGGGGTATATCAATAAATGTTGGGGTCGATTTTTCCCCTTCCCCGATTCACGTAGGGGCGCAATGCTTGCGCCCTAAATGCTTGCGCCCTAAATGTTTGCGCCCTAAATGTTTGCGCCCTAAATGTTTGCGCCCTAAATGTTTGCGATCGCATATTCAAGTCATTTCAACCGGGATTGGGAACGTAATAGTGTTTTTCCGGATAGCTAATCCTGGATGATGGGGGTATGTAATTGGGCGTATGCAATACGCCCCTACCATTATCGGGTAGATGAATAAACATGCAGTAGGGGCGCAATGCTTGCGCCCTCAATGCTTGCGCCCTCAATGCTTGCGCCCTCAATACTTGCACCCTAAATAATTACCCCCTCAATTGTTATAGTTTGTGGTCAAGTATGATTGCGATCGCATATTCAAGTCATTTCAACCGGGATTGGGAACGTAATAGTGTTTT
>JAAHGR010000321.1 GCA_010672425.1 Symploca sp. SIO2E6 | reverse complement strand
CAATTCCCAATTCCCAATTCCCAATTCCCAATTCCCAATTCCCAATTCCCAATTCCCAATTCCCAATTCCCAATTCCCAATTCCCAATTCCCAATTCCCAATTCCCAATTCCCAATTCCCAATTCTAAATTCTCAAATTCCCCAACAAAGTCTCTAATAACTGTAACTGATGATGTTGTGCTGTCATCTCTAAGGGTTTTGTGGTGACTGGAAAATTAATAATCCTGGTGGCAGCTTCCTCATATTGCTGAAGAGTCGAAAAAGCTTCTGTGCTGAAACGGGTAAGATATGCCTTGGCTGCATCCTGATAAACTTGGGTAATTTGTTGGGGAGTAGGGGTAGTTGATAAGTCTTGCTGTTGCTGCTTCTCCTTAGATTTCTTGAGGACATAGCTGGCTCCTCCTACCACTGCCGCACCCACAGGTCCCCCTAAAACCCAACCAATGCCAGTGGCAACTGCTACCGGAGCCACACTGGTAGATTGCTGGGGAGTAGGAGGTGTTTGGGGAATATCCACTTGGGGAGTTTCCAGAAAATCAATGGCTAATTCCGTAGGAGGCTGCTGCTCGAAAAATTCACAAGCTTTAGTTACCCAATCGACAATTGCTTGTTGATAATTTCTGACTTCTTGCTGAAATTGTCCGGTTTCTTGGATACTAAATCTACCCTGTTGCAATGCTAGGGCAATTTCTGATTGATAGTGTTCTAGTAGCTTGGGTAAATAGAGCCAACTTTGGAAATCAGAGACACTGGCACTAAAGCCTTGTTGAATCAGTTTTTGGGCTTTTTGTTTCAGTTCTAGTTTAGCATTGTGTTTCTCTTGGTGAGCTACTAATTCAGTAGATACCTCTTGGATTTTAGCTTCGAGAGCCTGCTGAAGTTGAGTCGCGATCGCGATTACCCTGGGTAAGCGATTGGCGGTTGTTTCTTGTTGAGCTGCGACAATAGTTTGTAGGGCGGATTCAAAGGTAGCCAGTCCCGTAGTTTGGGCTGCCGCAGTATCCCCTTTTAGTCTAGCTCTTAATGCTGGTAAGGCATCAACTCGGTACAGATTACTCACATTAGGGGGCAAGGTTGCCCGAAAACTTTCGGCGACAAATCGGAGACGATGGTAAACTTCTTTTTGCTCCTCTGGTGCTAGTAAATTGAGGAAGTTAACGACAAAGACTACAGTTTCAATACCCCGATCCAGCAACCAATCCCTCAAGTTTTCCCGCTCACCCAAGGTCATTAGTTGGCGAGAATCTAGCACCTGAACCACCAAATCTGCCGTTAGTAATTGCTCTCGCACTAAGGTATTTTGTGCCTGTTGATCATTAGTTCCGGGTAAATCCAGAAATTCTACTCCCGTTTGCAGGAAGGGATGGGAGCAGTAAACTGTCACTGAGGCCACATCATCACGCATACATCTGTTGTTATCCAGAATGGCATACTGTTTGAGTAACTCTGTACCTTGATCTTTAATTTCGCTGCCATCTGTTAGGGTAATCTGACTGCTGAGTTCTTCCCCATAACGGACATGAATAGCTGCACCGGTAGTAGGAATCAAATCAATGGGCAAAGTACGTTTACCCAGCAGAGCATTGAGCAGAGTTGATTTACCGTAATTAAATGGTCCAAAGACCGCAATCCGAAAACCAGGATTCTCAAAGTGGTCACAAATTGTCACTACATCTCGATAGAGCTGGGAACTTTGCTCCAATTCCAGCACACCCAAGGCTGACCTCAGATTATTTACAAGATTAGGGTTAATTTCCTGCTGTTTTCCAGGCTTGGTGTGGTTCATTTTAACAATTAAAGTATTTACAGGCGCACACCTTCTCCATTATTAGTTATGTTATCAAAAAGCAAGAAAAATTGCAACCCAAGAATGGCAAATCACTCAACGCAAGCTGGTGCTGTAAGGCCGACTCTTCCCAATTTACAATTTACAATTCTCAATTTTCAGTTACAATTGAGGGCGCAAGCATTGCGCCCCTACTGTGTGGAGAAGAGGAAACATTTGCCCCCACATTCCCACACCACATTTGTAGGGGCGTATTGCATACGCCCTGGTATTGCATACGCCCTGGTATTGCATACGCCCTGGTATTGCATACGCCCTGGTATTGCATACGCCCTGGTATTGCATACGCCCTTAGGTGCAGAATGAGGGCTGAATTATCGGCAACTCGTTCATTAAAAAAGAACAAAAAAAGATCGCTACGCTCGCTATATATCAATCCCAATACTATTGGTAGAATCTAATAATGTAAGTTGCTAGTTACAAGTATGAGCGTGTTGAGATCCCCCCTAACCCCCCTTAATAAGGGGGGGACTAGATTTAAAGTCTTAACAAGGGGGGACTAGATTTAAAGTCCCTCGTGGAAGTCAAAGCGTTCGCAAAGCGTTCTCATGAAGGAGTAGCATCCTCTGGCTTCCCCCTTATTAAGGGGGACGGGAGGGGGATCTAACGGGGATGCGAGGGGGATCTAACAAGATTAAACGAATAACTAACAACTTGGTTTAATAACGAATCGCACTAAATTCACTCATTCTCAAATGTCCCTAGCCAAAGAACTCCAGCCCTTAACCAATCCACCTCCAACTGCTATCATTACCTCCGATGACTTTTTGAGTGATGAACCTCAGTTGGAAACCTATTTACACCTAGAGCAAATAATGATTCTGTTGACTTGCCTCCAATGTTTGTGGGAGAAGCGGGATGATTTCTTTGCTGCGGGCAATCTCAGTATCTATTATGAAAAACGGCAGATTAAGGGTCAACCTGACAGAGCTAAGGGACCAGATTTCTTCGTAGTTCTCAATACTAAACCCGGAGCTCGTAACAGTTGGGTAGTGTGGGAAGAAGATAATCGCTTTCCCAACCTGATTGTGGAGATTCTCTCGAAGAAAACCGCAAAAATCGATAGAACTACGAAAAAAACCCTTTATCAAGACAGGTTCCAAACTCCAGAATATTTCTGGTTTCATCCAGAAACCCTAGAATTTAGGGGGTTCAGGTTGGTAAAGGGGAAGTATCAACCGATAGCTCTAAACTCTAGAGGGTGGCGTTGGAGTGAGGAGTTAGGTTTGTATTTAGGTGTTTATAAGCGTCAGCTGCGCTATTTCACTGAAGACGGGGAGATAGTGCCAATTCCGACAAAGCAATTACCAGTGGAGATCCAACAGCGAAAATTAGCTCAACAGCAAGCTGAATCTGAACGACAACAGCGAAAATTAGCTCAACAGCAAGCTGAATCTGAACGACAACAGCGAGAATTAGCTCAACAGCAAGCTCAATTAGCTCAACAACAAGCTGAATCTGAACGACAACAGCGAGAGTTAGCTCAACAGCAAGCTGAATCTGAACGACAACAGCGAGAGTTAGCTCAACAGCAAGCTCAATTAGCTCAACAAAAGTTAGCAGATATAGAAGCTTTGTTAGCTCGTTATCGAGAAAGCGCAGGCGAACTAGAGTGATAAATAATAACTTTCACCAACATCTGTGGAACTTCGCTGAGAGTGCCTGTCTTTCAGTCTTCACTGGCAAGATGCCAGTTCCACGGAAGTTGAGATTAAGGTATTTACAGGCGCACACCTTCTCCATTCTTAGATATAATGGCAAAAAATAAGACAAAGCGATCGCGACAATTTACCAATCATCTCTCAATTTCCAATTCTAAATTCTAAATTCTAAATTCTAAATTCCCAAATGTCCTCAAATCAACCTCCAGCTGCCATCATTCTACATTCTCCGATAGGACGGCAATACCCCACAAAGAATGCGTAAACACCGATCTAGCAGATCCCGCTCCAGTTTTTAGAATATCTTTAGCAAGCCGAATAATAGCTATAAAGATATATCTATGCAACCAACTAACCCTAACCAATTTACAGAAAAAGCCTGGGAAGCGATCGCTCGCACTCCAGATATGGCGAAAGCGGCTCAGCAACAGCAGATTGAGAGCGAACATTTGATGCTGGCCCTGCTAGAGCAACAGGGATTGGCTACTAGTATTTTCAACAAGGCTGAAGTGCCGGTGCAGCGACTGCGGCAAGCGACAGAAGACTTTATCCAAAGTAAGCCCAAGGTTTCCGGTAACAGTGAATCGATCTATCTGGGACATAGCCTTAATACCCTTTTAGATCGGGCCGAGTCCTATCGTAAAGACTACAACGACGAGTATATCTCCGTCGAACACCTGATTCTGGCATATCTTAAGGATAACCGCTTTGGCAAAGCTCTCTTCCAAAAATTTAAACTAGATGAACAGAAGCTCAAAAGCACGATTACCCAGATTCGAGGGAACCAGAAAGTGACGGATCAAAACCCAGAAGGCAAATACGAAGCACTCTTAAAATATGGACGGGACTTGACACAGGCAGCGCGGGCTGGGAAACTTGACCCGGTGATTGGACGAGATGATGAAATTCGCCGTACCATACAAATCCTCTCCCGCCGCACTAAGAACAACCCGGTCTTAATTGGAGAACCAGGAGTGGGGAAAACGGCGATTGCCGAAGGATTGGCTCAGCGGATTGTGGCTGGTGATGTGCCCCAGTCCCTCAAAGATCGGCGTTTGATTGCTCTGGATCTGGGTGCTTTGATTGCTGGAGCCAAGTTCCGGGGGGAATTTGAAGAACGCCTCAAAGCAGTGCTCAAAGAAGTTACTGATTCCGAAGGTCACATTATCCTCTTTATCGATGAAATTCACACAGTTGTTGGTGCTGGCGCTACGCAAGGCTCGATGGATGCCGGTAACTTGCTCAAACCAATGTTGGCGCGAGGTGAATTGCGTTGTATCGGCGCCACTACTCTGGATGAATACCGTAAGTATGTGGAAAAAGATGCGGCTTTAGAGCGTAGATTCCAACAGGTTTATATCGACCAGCCTAGTGTAGAGGATACCATCTCCATCTTACGGGGACTCAAAGAGCGCTATGAAGTTCACCACGGAGTCAAAATTTCCGATAATTCCCTAGTCGCAGCTGCCACCTTATCCACCCGCTATATTAGCGATCGCTTTTTGCCAGATAAAGCGATTGATTTAGTAGATGAAGCCGCAGCAAGGCTGAAAATGGAGATTACCTCCAAACCAGAGGAACTCGATGAAATCGACCGCAAAATCCTCCAACTGGAAATGGAGAAGTTATCCTTACAGAAGGAGAGTAACCCCGCTTCTTTAGAAAGGCTAGAAAGACGAGAAAAAGAACTTGCCGATCTCAAGGAAGAGCAAAGAACTTTGAGTGCTCAGTGGCAGTCAGAAAAAAGCGTAATCGACCGGATTCAGGGGATTAAGGAAGAAATTGACCGCATCAATGTGGAAATCCAGCAAGCTGAACGAGATTACGACCTCAACCGCGCTGCGGAGTTGAAATACGGCAAATTAGCACAGTTACAAAAATCCCTACAAGCAGCAGAATCTCAGCTGAGTGATACCCAAACTAGTGGTAAATCCCTACTGCGGGAGGAAGTCACCGAAGCCGATATTGCGGAAATCATCTCCAAATGGACAGGCATTCCCATCAGCAAGCTAGTGGAGTCAGAAAAAGAAAAGCTGCTGCATTTAGAAGAAGAACTCCACAAGCGGGTAGTAGGACAAAATGAAGCCGTTACCGCTGTTGCCGATGCCATTCAGCGCTCCCGTGCTGGTTTAGCCGATCCCAATCGTCCTACCGCTAGCTTCATTTTCCTCGGTCCCACCGGCGTTGGCAAGACGGAACTAGCTAAAACTCTTGCTAGCTATCTCTTCGATACTGAAGATGCGATAGTGCGGATTGACATGTCTGAATATATGGAAAAGCACACTGTCTCCCGACTGATTGGTGCCCCTCCAGGATATGTCGGTTATGAAGAAGGGGGACAACTAACCGAAGCTATCCGTCGGCGTCCTTATGCCGTAATTCTCTTCGACGAAATCGAGAAAGCACACGCCGATGTCTTCAATGTGATGCTGCAAATCCTCGATGATGGTCGGGTGACCGATGCTCAGGGTCATACAGTAGACTTCAAGAACAGTGTAATCATCATGACCAGCAATATCGGTTCCCAGTATATCCTAGATGTAGTTGGGGATGAATCTCAGTACGATGAGATGCGGCATCGAGTCATGGAAGCCATGCGTACTAGTTTCCGTCCAGAATTTCTCAACCGAATTGATGAAGTTATTATCTTCCACGCCCTGCAAAAAGACCAATTGCAGTATATAGTACAGCTACAAACCCAGCGTTTAGAAAAACGGCTAGCAGAACGTAAAATGTCCCTCAAGCTTTCCGAAAGCGCGATCGCATTCCTGGCAGAACTAGGCTATGATCCGGTTTTTGGAGCACGTCCCCTCAAGCGAGCCATTCAGCGGGAACTAGAAACCCAAATTGCCAAGGGTATCCTTCGGAGTGAGTTTAACGATGGTGACATTATCTTTGTGGATGTTGAGAATGAGCGGCTTGACTTTAAGCGCTTGCCAGCTGAGTTGTTGACTACTCCGTCTTAGGTGTTAGGTGTTAGGTGTTAGGTGTTAGGGAATTTTCCACATTCAATAATCAACGTGAAATAGAACGCGATCGCGACAATTTTGGTTGGTTTTTGGTATGATTAGCGAGCAAGATGCTTGCACTACAATTTTTTGCTATGATTATGAATAATGGAAAAGGTGTGCGCCTATATATAAAAGTTTGTAGGTTGGGTGAAGCCTGTATCGGAACCCAACGCTAAATCTATCGTTGTTGGGTTTCGATGCAGGTAGTTTCCCTTGAAATTTTGGTCAAAGGAGGTAACAACGCTTCACCCAACCTACATCTGCTTAATACCAAATTTAATAATCAACGTGACATAGGACGCGATCGCGACAATTATGGTTAGTTTTTGGTACTATTAGCGAGCAAGATGCTCGCACTACAATTTTTTGCTATTATTATAAATAATAGAGAAGGCGTGCACCTATAGATGTTGCACTTCGGATATCTTGAATACAGCACTTTGCGCTGTAATAAAGTACGCACTTCCAAAAGTCCCCCTTGTTAAGGGGGATTTAGGGGGATCGACAATTTACCGCATAACAGAGCAAACTGCTGTATTGTATTTCATTTAGATGTTGAGCGCCAATAGTAAAGTTAGCCTACCCAACCTTGTTGTTGGAGAGCCTTTGCTAAGTCATCTTCTAGTGCTTGAAAAGCCGCTAAAGTTCGTAATGGGGAGAAATTATCAATTAGTTCAGCAACTTCATAAGAATTCTTTGGGGAAGCCTGGAATCCAAGGGTGAAGATCTTCTCTATCCACAACTCTGCGTTTTTTAGGCTGTCTATGTTTAGAAGATTGATAGTTTACCTCTTGTCTCTTACTATCCATTTCTAATTCTCCTGTGGGAACTGGATTCAGATAAGCCAACAGTTTTCCCTTAGCAATAACACTTGATTTTTCAGAGACTTTTTCGCGCCAGGTGTTAGATAAATAACTAAAACATACTCGCTTAAACCTTTGACCTGAATCCATTTTGTCTTCCTTCAACTCAGCGACTAATAGGCTATCATCAGGTACTTGCTGTACAACTGTAGGTGAATGGGTATTGATAACAACTTGACGTAGAGGATTATCTTGATCAACTGGTTCTTCAACATCAGTGGCAATGTCTTGAAGTAATCTGAGGATCTTGGGAATACGCTCTGGATGAATACCGTTTTCTGGTTCTTCCAAACAAAGCAAACCTTGAGCTTCTGGATCTAATTCCAGCACAGCTAATGCCAAAAAGCGCATTGTTCCATCAGAAAGCGATCGCGCTGGATGGATTGTACCATCTCTAGTCTTAACCATCAGAGTGAGAAGTTCCCGGCGATCGTCTCTGTCTATGTCCACCTCATCAACATCATCGAGCAACTCTGCCAAACGACCCCCAACTTGAGCATAAACCTGTGCCTCAGCTTCTGCTGAGGACTGTTCATTCATTTCCTGCTTTTTTTTCAACCGCGCTAGATGATATAGAGTTGCAGCAAGATTGGAGCCATCTGTTCCCAGTTTAGTTGGAGCAGTAAATTCGTCTGGTTGTCGTAGAGATGAGGGTTCTAACTGTAACAATTGCCAAGATTGCATTTCCCTGCGTGCCAACAGTGCTGTTGGACTTTCAGCTGCATTAGTCACCGAAAGTACGGTGCGAGGGAGATCCACTGCTGATCTAGCCAAGGTTCTGCCACTGATCCCTCCGTCTTGATGAAGCTTAATAATCCTATTTCTCCCTTCACCTTCAGTGGAAATGAAGGGAGCAGTCATTCTTCCTGTTACAGTAGACTGAAACCATTCTTCACTGGGGGAAAATAACAAGGCTTGCCTATCCTTACCAGTATTTATATGAGCCAATTCTTCTTTAAGAAGCTCTAATGACCCCAAAGAGCCAAGGCTATCATCCTTGCGGTAAGCTAATTCCAATGAGTAGCGCAGGAAAGTAATGCTCGCTTTAGCTGTCTGTCCTAAATCATCAACTCCGATACAAAAAAGCTAACTAATGCTAACAATAGCCAGCTTTTTCTTCCTGTTTCATCCTAGAAGTGTCGGCACTATCTAGTCCACAGGCTAACACGGTCAATCTGACCGCTTCTTTTTTTAAATTAATTGCAGCGTTTACATCTCTGTCAATCTCAACGCCACAATTATCACATTTAAACACT
>JAAHGR010000320.1 GCA_010672425.1 Symploca sp. SIO2E6 | reverse complement strand
GGTGGGTTATACCCTGGAGCCTTGTTGCAACCAAAGTGTAAGGATTCAACCAAGCTTGATATTATATCTTACAATCCGAATGCTTCACCCTCGGCCAGTTATATTGATTCAGTTTAGTTCCTAGCGGCTAGGGGGATTTGTTTTGAAATATCACCACAGAGGCACAGAGTTCACAGATAATTGAGAATTGTACTTATTTTTAGTTTGTTTTGCGCTGTCTACCCTACACAAACTCTAGCTATAGGCGCACGCCTATTCCATTATTCAACATAATAGCAAAAGATGAGCGCGATCGCAACTAGTGGCGCGACACACCTAAAAATGTGGAATAAATTTAACGGTGAAATTGGGCGCACGCAGTGCGCCCCTACAATTCTATTCCCTCATTTTAGCTGTGTCACGCTACTAGTTCGGAAATGAGGCAGGTATCAACAATTTAAATTACAGCACAAAACGATCTCCCGGAACAGAGCGATCGCGACTAAGGTCGAGTTCTCCGGTAGCAACAACTTCAGCTAAGGGAGAGCAGCGAAAAAACTCGGAAAGCTTGGTGGAGGTTTCTGGGGAAGAACTACTCCAAAGCTCATTGAGACTCTGAGCAAGCAGTTGGATCCGGCGAAGTTTATCGCTGGGTGGGAGATGGAGGAGTTGTTTTTCAAGTTCTGGAGATAGTTCAAGGAGCGGGTTTGCCATATGGAGAATTGGGGATTGGGAATTGGGGATTGGGGATTGGGAATTGGGAATTGGGAATTGGGGATTGGGAATTGGGAATTGGGAATTATGCTTATTTTTGGTTTGTTTTGCGCTGTCTACCTTACACAAACTCTAGCTATAGGCGCACACCTACTCCATTATTCAATATAGTAGCAAAAGAGCAGTGCGATCGCAACCAACACTTCCCTTCAAATACTGTAAAAAAACTCTGGCGTGGCACAGCTAAAATGGTGGAATAAGTAGGTTGGGTGTAGCGCTAGCGTAACCCAACATAGGAGTGTGTTGCGTTGGGTTTCACTCCGTTTCACCCAACCTACCTTTTTCGGTGTGTCACGCCAGCAGGTGTGCGTAGGTGTGAGTCTGCTTAGTACACACCAGTAATTCTGAGGAATGAGTGGTGAATGTTGAAGATAGGGTAATAGTTTATATGCGCACACCTATTCCATCATTAGCAATGATAGCAACAAGTAATTGCGATTGCAAGCAATTAGAGAACAAACCCACAAGCCGAACTTCGTAGCGGGGGGTGCGCTGCCAGTTGGGGGCTCTGGAATTGGGCAATATTTGTGATCGCTGATTCTCTTCTTTGGCTAAAAATTTCTTCTGACCATCGGCACTTGGGCGGCAGCTTCAATCCACAAGCGAGCACCACAGGGTCCTAAACCTTGGGGCGTATAGACCAGGCGGCAGGGGCCTTTGATATCTAATTGATGGCATTGATGACTATGTTTGCCAAGCTTGACTACAATCGGCGGCTCATTTTGATTATTCTTAGCATTGCTGGCAATGGTTTGTCGGTTAACGACGACGCAGGTCTCCACTTGTCTAGGGCGCTTGTACCAAGTGCCTTTCGGGCCTCTGCGTCCGGCGGTAACTACAGGCATTCCTTTATATAGAGGAATCATCCAGACCCGACCTTGCTTGGTGGCGCCTTTGATTCGCCCTTGGCCCAGAAGGCGGCGGACTCTGGCTTCAGAGAGGCCAAGCATGGAGGATGCTTCTGTGCTGCAGACGTGGGTTTTGTTGTTCATTTTTTTACCTTAACTGTTTCGTGCTAGTTTTAGCTTAGCGGGGATGAATCAGAATGTCAAGCAATTGAAGATTGAAGATTTTAGATTTATGGGGTAAATCTATTTAAGGGAATAACTAGCACGCAATAGTTGGTGAGGGTGTGGGGTCAATACTGCTCGGTAATCGCTCTCGAGAAACAGTAGTCAGGAGTCAGGAGGTACAAGGAGTTAGAAGGAGGTTCCAAGGAGGTAAGAAATAGTGTTTCTCCTGTTCAATTGGGGGCGCGAAGCGCACAAGCGGGAGCTCTTCAGAAACTAGAAATGAAACAGAATGACTGAATTCGTTGATATGACACGTTTGCTGTCTTCTTTTTGGACTGAAGTCCTACTACTGCTCATTAGTCATTAGTCATTAGTCATTAGTCATTAGTCATTAGTCATTAGTCATTACTCATCCCCAAACTTTAATAGTTCCATCCGTACTACCGCTAACTAAAGTTTGTCCCTGGGGACTGAAGGTAACAGATACCACATCCCCTTGATGTTCCCCAAGAATGCGTAAGCTTTCTCCTGTCCCTAAGTCCCAAAGGGAGAGTTTTTTGTAAGAACCACTAGCTAAAATCTGTCCATCGGGACTGTAAGCGAGGGATAAGACATCACTGGAGAGTCCCGTTAGGGTATGGATGAGTTCCCCTGTACTTAGGTCCCAAAGTTGGATGGCTCTGCCACTACTACTGGCGAGCAATTGTCCATTGGGACTAATGGCAACTGCTAATACTAAATTGGCATCTCCGGAGAAGGTGTGGATTAATTCCCTGGTTTCTAGATGCCACAGTTTGATATGATTGTCTCCACAGCTAACTAAGGTTTGTCCATCGGGAGCAAAGGCGATCGCGGCGACTCCACCTTGATGAGCTAACAGTCTAGTTGGGGCGGTTTTAGTGAATAGTTGCCGTAGGGTGAGGAATTCTTCCCATCCGCCACTAGCTAGGGTTTGTCCATCGGGACTGAAGGTGACGGCGAACACTGGAGCCCTATGTTGGGTAAGGCTGCGCAGCCATTGTCCGGAACCTACATGCCACAAACCGATGGTTCGGTCTTGGCTACTACTGGCGAGAAGTTTGCCGTCGGGACTAATGGCTAAGTCGGAAACTGCATCGTTATGACTGGTGAGCAGGTGTAGGAATTGACCTGTGGGTAGATGCCATAGGCGGATAGTTTTGTCCCGACTACCACTAGCCAGGGTTTCTCCATTGGGACTAATGGCGAGGGAGGTAACCCCGTCTCGGTGACCGGTGAGTTGGTAACGGTATTGTAATAACTGCCAATTTACCCTTGGTTGGGGTATGGGGGATTCAGCTGTCCCTGCTTCTTCGGTTGCTGCATCCCCCATAATGCTTTCTAACCGCTTCCTGGCTCCTGCAAGTCCTCCGAGGATTGCTCCGTCGGAGGGTGCTATACTGGGACTTTCGGTGAGAACCTGGTGAATTGGTTGGTGAGGATTGGCTCTCATTGCTGTTGGCGGTAGCAATACCTGTTGGGTGAGCAAATCGGTTACTGTTAAGAGTAAGACCCGCTGGCTATTTAGCTCACAGGTTAGCTGAATACGGTCTCTTCCAGTTTCACTGCTAGGATTGAGTGGGATGATGCAGTTTGGCTGGGGTTGTAGTTCTAATATTTGAAATTCCGTAGTTTGAGGCAGCTGGTTGCTGGTGATTGTACCTTGCTCGTTGTAGGTAATTTCCACCGATGCTTGTTCTCTGAGTTCTCCAATCTGGAGTCGCATTTCCGTTTGTTGATTACTAACGACTTGCAGGTTGAGAGTTGTTGGTCTTTGACTGGGATAGGGACTACCTTTGGCAAATAGGGGGAAATAGATCACTGTCTCTGCTTGGGCATCCCAGAGACGGATTGCATAACTGTGCTGGAGGTAATCATCAACTCCGATTATTTCTCCCACCGCCAAGGCACCTTGAGCAACAGCGGTTAAGGGTTGGTGGCAGGAGACCCGCTGTTGTCCAAACCTGGAGATTATTAACTCTTGCACCGCAGGAAGCTGACAACTTCCCCCCACTAACAATACCCGCTCAATTTCCTCTTCACCAATACCTTTATTAAGAGCGATCGCTAGTACTTCTGCCAACGCTTGCTGCACCTGGGAAAGTAACTGGTGGGAACTCAAAATCTGCTCTAATTCTGTTCTCGTTAGCTGCCATTGGTGAGATCTACCAGTTGCAGTATCCAACCAGGTGGCAGTGGTCTCCCTACTAGTAGAGAGTTGGATTTTTACCTGTTCTGCCACCTCCAACAACTTCTGCCAACTCTTCTTCGTTAGTTCTCTCCTAGAGGAACCAATTTGTTGGAGGTACTGTTGAGCTATCCAGGTATCAATATCGATGCCTCCCACATAGGCATCCGCCTTGGCCAGGACTTCTGCTTGCAAAACTTTTTGACCTTGATTAGGAGCTACGGTTTTAACTAGACTCACATCCAGAGTACCACCACCAAAGTCCACCACTAAGACTACTGCTCCTGGGTGGCTCACTCCATAGCCAAAAGCCGCAGCAGTAGACTCATCCACAATCTGAACCCCAGGGAGATTGAGCTGCTGTTTCAAATCTTGAAACCAATTCAGGTAGCGGCTAAAGGCTCCCACCGGCACTGTAAAAATCACCCGATTTGGTTGCAGGGGTTGGGCGAGTACTTGTTGCCAAATCTGCTGGAGAAAAACTTCTGTAATCGATTCTGGACTATAGATTATACCATCAATTTGTCTGTCCGGTGAGCGATAATCTGCTGCTAAATCTCGCTTAAAGTTAGCAAACAGTTGCTCTGGCGGCTCAAGGCCCAACTGCTGTACTCGCACCGGTTCCCCCACCAGGAACTGGTCTGTTCCTTGGACAAATACTAGACTCGGTATTACACTAACAGAACCGCTGCTAGTCTCAAAGCCGCGTGAAATGGGCTGCAAATTCAGTATCCTTGGGGTATGAGTATCAGGCTCCAAGGTACAGACAACCGTATTACTGGTTCCGAAATCAATGGCAACAGTAGTCACTTGCTTTGTTATTCCTATAATGATATGAATATGCTATTTTGCCTGTAACAACCACAATTATTCGATGATTGTCTTAGCCCAGCTTGCCGTTGGTGAAGCCTTTCCCCTCGGAATAGGAATGCTCTGTTTTACCCTAGCATTTATTTTCGCCAGTTTTGTAGAATACTGGATGCATCGCTTGATGCATTTCTCCCCTCGCGTTGGTGAACGTCACCGAGATCACCACCGCCGCAACGAAGGACAGGGAGTGTTGTGGGAGTTTCGGGACTATATCAAGGGTAGCATTGTGGCCATGTGCTTAATGTTTTTCTACTCTTGGAGTGCTGGTCTTGGTTGGTTCTTAGGAGCACTATTTTACGCCGCCTTTTCTGCCTATGCTCATCAGCTACAACACGACAACCCCACAAAGTGTTTTTGGATGAAGATGCCAGTTCACTATGTGCACCACAAATACAACATGTGGCACCACAATTTTGGTCTAGCGGTGGACTGGTGGGACCGGGTTTTTGGGACCTACAAGTTAGTGGAATGGCTCACCGAAGAGGAGCTTCAAGAACCGGAAAAGGGTTATTTTCAACTCCGGTGGTGGTGATTTAGGTATTAGGTGTTAGGTGTTAGGTGTTAGGCAGAGTACCCATGAAATTAATGGAAAACGTGACCCCACCCTCAAATCTTAGAGGAAACAGAGCCTTAGCTGCCATTGTTTTTACAGATGTGGAGTCTTTTACTGCTCGGATGTCGGTTGATGAAATGGGGACCCTGGCTCTGATTCAACGGGACTTTCAGTTAATAGAACAACTGTGTCAGCAATTTGAGGGACAAGTACTCAAATCCTTGGGGGATGGCTTGTTAATGTATTTTGTGAGTGCTCAACAAGCTGTTTGTTGTGCTTTAGAAATACAACAAGCTTTGGCTACAGTAGCAGCTGAACTACCGGAGTCGGACATTCTCTACCATCGGATTGGCATTCATTTGGGGGATGTGTTGTTCAATGGCACTGATGTCATGGGTACTGGGGTCAATATGGCAGCGCGGCTGCAAACTTTAGCGGCACCTGGAGGTATCTGTATTTCCCAAACTGTCTACGATGTGGTTAAAAGTAGTATCACCTTTCCCATAACTAACTTAGGATTGCGGCAGTTGAGGGGGTTTGCCCAACTCGTGCCGGTTTACCAAATTATTCCTTCCCATCCAGTAGCCATTAGCCAAAAAAGAGTATTTATTTCCCACCGTACCCAAGAACCTGACTCTAGCCTTGCTCAGAAATTTTATCAAGCTTTAACCACTGCTGGCCATGAAGCTGTTATGGCGGGGGGAAGTATTCAATTAGGAGAAAATTGGCCTCAACGCCTGGAGGCAGAATTAAGGCAGTGTGATTACTTGCTGTTGCTGTTGTCGGCAACCTCTGCTACTAGTGAAATGGTGACAGAGGAAGTCCGCAGAGCCAAAGAATTACAGGATGCTCATCCAGAAGGTAAGCCGGTGATTTTACCGATACGGGTCAACTTTCCCCTCAGTGCGCCACTCAATTACAATCTTAGGGGCTATCTAGACCGGATTCAGCAGCGGGAGTGGCAATCAGAAGCTGATACCCCAACTCTGATCGAAGAAGTTTTGGATATCTTGGTAGTAGGCACTACCCCAGAAGAAGCAACAGAAACTCCACCACCTATACCCTCAGCTTGGGAAACTCCCGATAATCCACCCCTACCAACAGCAGTGCCAGAATTGCCAGAGGCACAAATAGATCTAGCTTCAGCTTTTTATGTTGAACGTCCCCCCATCGAATCCCGCTGTTACGAGACAATTGCTCAACCTGGAGCCTTAATCCGCATTAAGGCTCCTAAACAAATGGGTAAAACTACCCTCATGGCGAGAATTCTCCATCAGGCAGGAGAACAGGGTTATTGTACAGTACCCTTAAGTTTCCAACTAGCAGATAGCCAAGTTTTTTGTGACTTAGAGCGATTTTTAAGGTGGTTTTGTGCTATCATAGGCAGACGGCTACGACTACCCAATCAATTGCAGGATTATTGGGATGAATTTTTTGGCAGTAAGGATAACTGCACGGCCTACTTTGAAGAGTATTTGCTGGAAAATATTGCTACTCCTCTAGTTTTGGCTTTGGATGAAGTAGATTATATCTTCCGACATCCCAACATTGCGGCTGACTTTTTTGCTTTACTAAGAGCTTGGCATGAACAGTCAAAGAGTAGAGAGATCTGGCAAAAACTACGCTTGGTGGTAGTGCATTCCACAGAAGTCTATGTACCGATGGAGATTAACCAATCCCCATTTAACGTCGGATTGCCGATAGAGTTACACCCGTTTACCGAGGAACAGGTGTACCATTTAGCCAGATTACATGGACTTCCAGGTGAGATCGAGGATTTTGCTCCCCTCATGGCAATGGTGGGAGGACATCCCTATCTAGTGCGATTGGCTCTCTATCATCTAGCTAGGCAAGATATTGCCTTAGAGGAGTTATTGCAAATGGCTCCCACAGAAGCTGGATTTTATAGTGACCATTTGCGACGGCATTTGTGGAATCTGCAACAAAATCCCAAACTTTCTGTCGCCATGTGGCAAGTGGTTTCCACCACAGAACCAATACGCTTAGAGTCAGAAGTAGCTTTTAAGTTACACAGTATGGGATTAGTACATCTTCAGGGGAATGAAGTAACCCCCCGTTGTGATTTATACCAGCAATATTTTCGCGATCGCTTAATGAGCGCCTAATATCAAGTTCGGTTGATCACTTACACTTTGGTGGCAATAAGGCAGGAGGCAGGAGGCAGAAGGCAGGAGGCAAGAAAGAAGGTTGCAAGGTGGGAGGTAATTATCGAACTTGATATAACGGCACAGGCAATAGGCATGATTGCAATAGGGAAAGCTGAGAAAGCTGAGCGAGAAGATAACGGGGGTAGAATAAGCGGATTTGGTATGAATGGGAGAAGCAATTCTCTTTCCTATTCCCCATTCCCCATTCCCCATTACCCATTGCCTGGTTTCTCAATAATCTGAAACAGATGAGTGACAATTGCCAAAACTTGTTGAGCAAAATCGCGATCGCTTATTGTTGTTTCTTGTTGAAGCATGAAAGAATCTCGAAGTGCGATCGCCTGTCTTAGAAGATCACGGTTTTCTAGAGAAATTAAACTGTTTTGGTAAAAAACTCGTAAAAGTTCGGTTGGTGTTTTTGTTTCAAAATCAATTTTGTGTTTTTGTGCCATTAAAGGCATAATTGCTTCTAAAATAAAGATTGCTGAAGCAATTGCGGTTTCCCAAGCACCAAGTTCGATAATTTCCGCAGTGCGTCCTAAATATTCCCTTATGTCTTCTGGATCACGGCGAGGATAATCATATAAAATAATATCTTCAGCTTGATACTCAGTGTTTAGCAAAGATTTTTCTTGAATATTTTCTAAATTTATTGTCATTTAATAATATCTTATAGATGTAATACCAAATCCGGTATCGATATACCCGCTATGCCCACATTGTAGAGACGTTGCATGCAACGTCTCTACAGGGATTTCACCGTTTGCTCAAAACGGCTCCATTGTAACCGGATTTGGTATAAATGCGATCGCTTAATCTAGAGTTGAGTAGTAAGTTGAGATTGCTATACACTAACTAAAGTAATCCGCAGATTGACCAATGAAAAGCCTCTGGAGTTTACGAGACTACGTCTTTGCTGCCTTCATGACCATTGGTATGGTGGCCTCTGTGTTTGTGATTGGACCTTTGGTACCTACCTTCTTTGAACTAGTAGCCTGGGCTCCCATAGGCGGCATTTTTCTCACCTTGGGCATGGCTAGGCTACAAAAAAGGGGCAGCGTGGCACTAATGATTGTGCCACTGGCAGTCTTATTAA
>JAAHGR010000032.1 GCA_010672425.1 Symploca sp. SIO2E6 | reverse complement strand
GAGTTATGAGGTGTGATCTTCCGATATCAGAAATTCTGCACGTTGTGCCACAGCAGAACTCTTCCCACCGCGATATTAAGCCATCGAATATTATCCTCAGGACAGATGGACAGTTGGTTTTGATTGATTTTGGTTCAGTTAGGGAAATGACTGCTACTTATCAGCTTAAACAAGTAAAAGGACAAGTTACCGGGGTTGCTTCCTTTGGCTACACACCCCCAGAGCAGTTTAACTATCGAGCAGTACCCCAGTCAGATTTCTTTGCTTTAGGACGCACCTTTGTTTTTCTGCTGACGGGTAAGCAACCAAACGATGCAGCAATTTATGACCCTCTCAATGATCAGTTAAACTGGCGCTCTCATTGTCTTGATATTGTACCGGAATTGGCAGACTTTATCGATGAGTTGATGATGCGTGTTGCCAGTCAACGTCCGGCGAATACTCAGGTAATTTTACAACGGTTGGCAGAGATTGACCGGATAGTCAATCCGCCACCACTGCTCAGGAAGAGTGGAAGTGAGGGAAATTCTGCTCAAGCATCAGTGAAGAAAGCAGGTTTCTTTGGGGGAAAGGCTGATAAGTCGTTGTCTTCTTCACGAAAAACCCCATTGGTGAGAATCGCTGACTGGTTTTCTAATTCGCCTCAACCCGGGGATATCAAACTCCAATCCTTTAACTTTGAAGTAGTCACCGTAGACTCCCAGGGTAAGGAAAATAGTCGCAATCTCTGCCAAGCAAATTTCTTTACCGAAGACTTGGGTAAGGGAATCCTGCTGGAGATGGTGGCAATCCCTGGTGGTACTTTTATGATGGGTTCCCCAGATAGGGAGAAGAGACGAGTTGCTGAGGAAATTCCCCAGCACTCAGTAACTGTCAAACCCTTCTATTTGGGGAAATTTACGATTACTCAGGCACAGTGGAAAGCCGTAGCCGCCTTACGCAAAGTTAGTCGCTCTTTAAATGCTGATCCCTCTAACTTCAAAGGTGATAATTTACCAGTAGAGCGGGTATCGTGGTTTGATGCTCAAGAATTCTGTGCCAGACTCTCCAGAAAAACCGGACGTACCTACCGATTACCTAGTGAGGCTCAATGGGAATATGCCTGTCGCGCTGGCACAACAACCCCATTCCACTTTGGGGAGACGATTAACACTGATTTGGCTAACTACCATAATGACTATACCTACGGTTCTGGTCTCAGGGGAGAGGATCGAAGAAAAACTACCCCAGTAGGGAGTTTTCAAGTAGCCAATGCTTTTGGCTTATATGACATGCATGGTAATGTCTGGGAATGGTGTGAGGATCATTGGCATAACAATTACTATGGAGCTCCCAAAGATGGTAGTGCTTGGTTAAAAGATGATCAGAATAATCCTTGTCGCATAGTACGCGGGGGTTCCTGGTTTTACAATCCCTGGGACTGTCGTAGTACCTTCCGCCACGGCGACGCACCATTTTTCAAGGATAAAGGTATTGGTTTTCGGGTTGTCTGTCTTAGGAATGAGGTGTTAGGTGTTAGGTGTTAGGTGGTAGGTACTTATGCCTTTAAAATCCCTTAGCCGACAAACCGTGGAGATGGGTAAACAATTCCCAATTCCCAATTCCCCATTATCAATTCTAAATTCCAATGAGTCTCTGTATTAATCCCAACTGTCCCTATCCGGAAAATCCCGATCATGTCCTCTTCTGTCAAGCCTGTGGTTCAGAATTACTGCTGATAGGACGATATCGGGTAAATCGGTTACTCAGTCGGAAAGGGGGGTTTGGTAAAACTTATGAAGTGAGTCAAGATAGTAAACCTAAAGTACTCAAAGTTCTGATTAAGCAAGATGAACCTAGAGCTATTGAATTATTTCAACAAGAGGCGCGAGTTCTTCAGCAGCTACATCATCCGGGTATTCCTCAGGGATACGAATACTTTACCTACTTTGCCAGAAAGAGCAAGCAACCCTTACATTGCCTGGTGATGGAACAGATTGAAGGTTTGGATTTGGAGGAATATCAGCAACAGCGGCAGAATGAGCCGATTGATCAGGACTTAGCTCTAAAATGGCTCCAGCAGTTGGCAGAAATTCTACAGGTTGTGCATCAGCAACAGTTTTTCCACCGGGATATTAAGCCGTCGAATATTATCCTCAGATCAGATGGACAGTTAGTGTTAATTGATTTTGGTTCTGCCAGAGCAATTACTCCTACCTACTTGGAAAAACAACCAGCTGGACAAGTAACAGCGATCGCTTCGTTTGGTTACACATCCCCAGAACAACTTAACAATCATGCAGTACCGCAGTCAGATTTCTTTGCTTTAGGACGTACTTTTGTCTTTTTGCTGACAGGTAAGCAACCGACTGATCCCACAATTTACGATGCCCAAAATAATAAGTTAAACTGGCGCTATTGTACTCCTAATCTTTTGCCTCAATTGGCCGATTTTATCGATAAGTTGATGAGCCATTCAGCGAATCAACGTCCGGCGGATACTCAGGAAATTTTACAACGATTGGCAGAAATTAAGCAAATACTTAATGATCGTACATCCTCCAAAACAGAAATAGGACAGTCTACAAGTCTTGGTACATTGTTAAAAACAGAAATAGGACAATTTACAAGTCTTGGAAGTAGATGGAACAGAAGACAATTTATTGGGGTGGCTGGTTTGGGTGTTGCTGGGTTAGTGGGAGGAGTAATTGTCCATCATGCCCTCACCTACTCCCAAACTATAAACTGGAAAGATTTACCTCCTCCTCCTTCCGGAAAGAAACTTCAAGACTTTGATTTTGAGCTAGTAACCCTAGACTCCCAAGGAAAAGAAAATAGTCGCAAACGTCGCCAAGCCAAATCCTTTACCGAAGACTTAGGCCCGGGTATCCGACTGGAAATGGTAGCAATTCCTGGTGGTTCCTTGATCATGGGTTCCTCAGATACTGAGGAGGGAAGAGGTCGTCAGGAAAGTCCTCTACACCCAGTAAGCATCAAGCCTTTCTATGTGGGTAAATTTGCCATCACTCAGGCACAGTGGAAAGCCGTAGCCACCTTAGATAAAGTTAATCGCAATTTAAATGCTGATCCCTCTAACTTCAAAGGTGATAATTTACCAGTAGAGCGGGTATCGTGGTATGATGTTCAGGAGTTCTGTGCTCGACTCTCCCGAGAAACCGGACATACCTACCGGCTACCCAGCGAAGCTCAATGGGAATATGCCTGTCGTGCTGGCACAACAACCCCTTTCCACTTGGGCAAAACAATTACCACTAATGTAGTTAACTACAACGGTAATTATACCTACGGCTCAGCCCCCACCGGAGAGTATCGACACAAAACGATCACCGTGGGCAGTTTTCGAGTACCCAACGCTTTTGGCTTATCGAATATGCATGGGAATGTCTGGGAATGGTGTGAGGATCGTTGGCATGACAACTATAATGGAGCACCAATGGATGGGAGTGCCTGGGTAGCCGAAAATGAGAGTGATAACCGTTCTCGTGTGCTGCGGGGGGGGTCTTGGCACGACCAACCCAAGAACTGTCGAAGTGCCTATCGCGTCTACTATGAACCCGGATTCCGGAACCTCAACGTCGGTTTTCGAGTTGTTTGCGTCAAGGTATCGTAATATCGTGATTATCAATAGATAAGATCCTACCTAACACCTACTGGCGTAGTACACCAAAAAATGTAGGTTGGGTGAAACGGAGTGAAACCCAACGAAACCTGCTCCAATGTTGGGTTACGCTACCGCTTCACCCAACCTACTTATTCCATTTAGCTGTGTCACGCCACTACCACCCTGAAACCTAACACCTAACTTGGCTAAGCTACAAAGATTGGTGATTACACCAGCACAACAACAAAACAGTCAGATATCCCTAACTGATGTACAACAGCACTACCTGGTGCGAGTATTGCGACTAGGTAGTGGTGAGAGCTTTATTGCGATGGATGGACAAGGAAGCTGGTGGCTGTGTGAGTTAACAGAGAGTCTAACCCAAGCTAAAATTATTGAATCTCTCTGTGTTGAGAATGAGTTGCCCTTAGAGGTGACTTTGATGGTGGCTATGCCAAAAGGCAGTGGATTTGAGCAGGTGGTGTCTCAGGCAACGGAGTTAGGTGCAACTACTATTATACCAGTGAAGAGCGATCGCACTCTACTCAATCCCAGCCACCAAAAAATTCAACGTTGGCGACGGCTCACTCAGGAAGCGGCAGAGCAATCGGAACGTCAGGTTGTACCAACAGTTCTGGAGCCAGTTAATTTTACCACGGGTATTCAACTGACTAACAACCCAAACGCTCATCGTTATATTTGTGTAGCTCGCAGTGACGCTCCTCATCTCCTAAATTGTTTATTAAATCGGGAATTACTATGGGAAACTGTTCAACCTCACAACCATCAACTCCCATCAGTAGTAGTAGCTACCGGACCAGAAGGTGGTTGGACAGTTACCGAAGTAGAGCAAGCCACGGCAGCGGGATTCCAACCTGTGTCTTTAGGAAATCTCATTCTGCGAGCCGTTACTGCTCCGATTGTTGCCATGTCTTTAGTTGCTGGGAGTAATGAGTAATGAGTAAGGAGTAAGGAGTAATGAGTAATGAGTAATGAGTAAGGAGTAAGGAGTAAGGAGTAATGAGTAATGAGTAATGAGTAATGAGTAATAAGTAATAAGTAATAAGTAATGAGTAATGAGTAATGAGTAATGAGTAATGAGTAATAATTAATAACCAACAACAAACAACAAACGACAAACGACAAACGACAAACAACAAACGACAAACGACAAACAACAAACAACAAACGACAAACAACAAACAACAAACAACAAATAACCAACAACAAACAACAAATAACCAACAACAAACAACAAATAACCAACAACAAACAACAAATAACCAACAACAAACAACAAATAACCAACAACAAACAACCAATAACCAACAACAAACAACCAATAACAAACAACAATGATTAACGAAGTTGCCGATGCTTTGAAGCGTAAGGAGTATAAAACAGCTGCTCGATTACTCAAACAGCTGCTGAAACAGGAGCCAGATAACCCTTGGGTTAGGCTCTATCTGGGACGCTTATATGAGGAAACTAGTAAGCTGGAAGCAGCAGAAGATAACTACCGACAATTACTCAAAAGTACCACTAATCCTAAGATTATGTCCCAGGCGCGTCAGGGATTAGAGCGCTTGCTATCACTAGAACAACAACAACGTCAGCAGGCTCTTGCTCAGGCAACTGCTACTCCCGACAGCCAGGAACTAGGGGTATTTATCCTAGAAGCTGTTCCTACAGAAGTAAAACAGACAGCTGCTCAAAAATTAGCTAGGATTATGCAGCTAGATCCTTATAGTGCTCGCTTGCAACTGCCTAGTAGGGGTTGGCGTCTTTACCGTACAGGACTGGTGGGGGAACTGGAATTTTATGCTTCGTCCTTACGCCAAGCCGAGATTCCTTGTTTTAGTGTGGCTCTAGCAGATATTCGGAAAATTAATGTTTTTAGCCTCAATTATTTTTCCGAAATCAGTTACGAAGGAGCTACTATTTTTTGCCGTAATCCCCAAGAACAGTTGGGTTCCCTGACTTTCCATTGGTCCGAAATCTCTCAAAGAGTAGAAGGACTACTGCCGCTGTTTGAAGAAGTTGTGGAGATGGATGTGCGCCGCAAATTACAGCGGAAAACCAAAACCCTGGACTATGCACAGTTTTGTGACTTACATTTGCCCTCTAGAAACAGTATTATTCGCTTATGCGATCGCCATTATCAATTTCAGCAGGGAATTGCTCTTAGTTCACTACAGTCCAACTCCCAACTCAAGGGGTCACCAGAACCTGCTCTTGGGCAAGGAACTACGAGAAGCAAATGGAACAGTTTACTGGATTTCCTCAATCGTAAATTACCTGAACTCCCAATCTGGTCTGATTTTACTACTTTTGCGAATACTGCAATCGACTACCCAGATATGTTGGGACATCTACCGTCTTACATTAACCTGTCTCGCTGGGAACAAACACCTTGGGACCCGGCATTTCAGTTGTATAGTGGGTTAGTTTTCCTCAGAAATAGTTCTGGGTAATCAACAATTTTAATTAAATTGCAATATAGCAGTTCTTGTATCCGTGAGGTACATCTCCTATTCCCAATTCCCCATTCCCAATTCCCAAAACCTCACAAGTATGAGAAACGCTATATATCTATTAGTACACATTTTGATCAAGGGCAAAGGTAATTTCATGCAGACGGTTCAAAAATGGTTGGCTGATCCAGCTAATCAGTTAGTACTTTGGTTACTGCTTGGGGGACTACTATTTCGCAGCATCATTGCTTTTTGTCTCTATCCAGGCATTGATGAGACCTACTACTACCTCTACAGCCTGCATTTGGATTGGAGTTATTTTGATCATCCAGTATTGGTAGCTCTCACGACTGGCTTTGGTCCTTGGGTAACAGGAGTTGTCTCTCAATTCACGATCCGTCTGGCAACCTTGATTTTGTATACCGGTAGTTTATTTCTCCTCTATCTGACTAGTGCACAACTCTTTGGTGTGAAAGCTGCTAGACTAACTTTAGCGATCGCTACCATCATTCCCATTTTTCAGGTTGGCTTTGGTGTTCTCAGCTTACCAGACTCTCCTCTGATGTTTTTCTGGTCGGCTAGTTTCTGTTTGGCAGCTTACGAGTTTTTCGGACAGCAACCAGGTTGCTTGGGGAAAAATGCCGATATTTCCTTGTCATCCTCACGAGAAAACCAGTTTATTTCCTACCAACCCAGTTATCGCTTAGCCATCCTGAGTGTTTTAGTCGGCTTGGCTTGTTTGGCTAAATATCATGGCTTTATTTTAGGTTTGGGACTACTAGGTTTTTGTTTAACCAGTCCTCAGCATCGCTGTGCCTTACTCTCCCCTTGGGCATGGTTAGGGTTAGGCTTATTTCTCCTCACCCTCTTTCCCATTTGGTTTTGGAATATGCAGCATGATTGGGTATCTTTCCGCTTTCAATTATCCTTGCGCTTTCAACCAGGGTCAGAGGAAACCAAAAGTAGCTATGATTTGCTAGGGCTAGCAGTTACTTTTCTAGCTGGGATAGGTTATTTGTTTCCAACCATGGGATTACCTTTGTGGTGGGTAAGTTGGCGAGCTTTATGGGAGATGGGGAGATGGGGAGACGCGGGGACGCGGGGACGTGGGGACGCGGAGATGGAAGACAAGGGAAACAAGGAGGACAAGGAGGATAAGGGAGATATTGCCAACTCTCAATTCCCAAACAACAAACAACAAACAACCAATAACCAACAACCAACAACCAACAACAAACAACAAACAACCAATAACCAACAACCAACAACCAACAACCAACAACAAACAACCAACAACCAACAACAAACAACCAAGCAATTGTTGATTTTATGGGTATCCCTACCCCTAACAATCGGATTTACTCTTCTAGGAGGAGCCCAACCAATTTTACCAACTTGGTCAATGCCGGGATTTTGGGGGTTAACTTTGTTACTAGGATACAAGGCTCTTGGCTGGCAGCAGCAATCTCGGCGTTGGGTACGACGCTGGTTGCAAGGTTCAGCACTATTTTTGGGCAGCTGTATCCTCTTGGTACTCTTACATGTAACCACCGGTACATTGCAAAAGTCGGGTCAATATGCTCTACTAGGAGGATTCTTACCAGTTAAAAATGACCCTTCGACAGAATTGATCGATATTATGCAACTGCGGCGTGGTTTTCAGGAATCCCCTATCCTCAACCAGGCTTTGCAGGATTCTGGCTTTGTCTTCACCAATGGCTTTTACCTAGGTGGCATGGTAGGTATGGCACTGAGTCCGATTACTACTACACCAATTACTTGCTTTGGTGAAGATGTACGAGGTTTTGCTTTTTGGTCTGAACCAGAACAATGGCTAGGAAAAGCAGGGCTATATGTTACCCTAGAGCGTTTTCATGAACTCTTGGAACTAACGGATTCCTATCGGCCTTACTTTAGCAGTTTCCAGGAAATTGCCACAGTGCCTATTCGACGGGGAGGAGCAGTTACAGAAGTGTTTCATGTCTATCAAACTGGTAAAATGCTTAAGGCTTATCCTAAGAATTGAGAATTGAGAGAGGATGAAGTGGAAGCGGCTCGTGAAGAAGCCAGAGCTATTTGTGAAGCCAAAGGTTTCCCCATCTTCCTTGTCTTTAAGCCACTAAATTATTAGAGACAGTCTTTGTGCTCTTTGTGTCTTTGTGGTAAGTTCTCCTTATTGAACCCATAATAAGTTAGTGCATTTTGTCAAGTACTATATATAGTGTGTGTAAATAAAAAAACTCTATATACAGAAAGCTCCAAAGACAAGAACAATTGTATTACTATTCCTCAGCTCCCCCATCTCCCCATTCCTTACTCCCTATTAAAAAGTCCTAGAGTAGAATAGTGAACGATACTGAATCTGGTGCTGGAGGAGCAAAACATTGGATGAGCTAAGAACTGCTTTAGATTTAGCTACAGAAGAGGAATTACAACAGCTGACGGTAATTCTGTTCCGCCGCAAGTTTAATCCGTTAGATTACCTTTACAGCAATGACTTGATTGCCATCCAAAGCCAAAACCGTGAAGCGTGGTTGGATACTCTAGAGGAGCGATTTCGCTTTTTGGCAGCAGATGGGATAACTGTACTCAAGGGTAGAAGTAGGGAAATTACCTACCGACAAGCACTAATTCAGGTTTGTCGTTACCTGAAGATTCCCTACTCCCAACAGCTGATGACTACTGATATTGAGGCAGAAATCTTCCTCCACTTGCTCGGTCAAGCCTGGAAAAAATTACCCGCATCAGAACAGCAATCTCTGACATTACAGGTGCAGCGATCGCTTGCTAAATCGAAATTCTCGGAACCGCTGCCTGTACAGATTCAGCACAACCCAGTAGAAATGCTCCTCAAAGGTGGTAGTGCTTTAGCCATTAGTTCGATCATTAAACCAATACTACTGCAAAAAATAGCCTATCAGTTTGCTATTCATTTTGCTAAATATCAAGTTGCCAAACAAACCCTCACCCGAGGTGGTGCTGTTGCAGCGGCACAGTTTCAGAACTACTTGGCACTACAAACCGCCAGACAGGGAATGACGCTGAATGCGGCTCGTTATGCTGCTACCCGTACCGTATTTGCCTGTTTTAGTTCCATAATGTGGGGTTATTTCTTCGTTGATTTGGGCTGGCGAGCGATCGCTACTAATTATGGTCGTATTATCCCCACAATTTTTGCCCTAGCACAAATTCGTCTGACTCGTGCCGATTGTTGGGAGCCGGTTTAATAAGTAATGAGTAATGAGTAATGAGTAATGAGTAATAAGTAATAAGTAATAAGTAATAAGTAATAAGTAAAAAAACCTTTTCCTTTCCCTTACTCTCTGTTGCCTGTTACCAATTCCCAATTCCCAATTCCCAATTCCCAATTCCCAATTCCCTCAATCTCAATTGAATTTCCCATTTCCTATTTCCTCTACTGATAGTCAGCATCCTGAACCTCGCTTGCAGAGAGCTTGGGAATGGTTTCAGCTGGCATTTATAATCTTTCCCTGGTTTCCTATCTTAGCAGCAGTGGGAATAGCTTTGGCATTAATCGATATTTGGCGGCAAGAGTACCGCACCATTATTCGCCGTCCCCTTAATTGGGGACTGGCAATCCTCAGCCTCTGGCTAATTATTAGTTCTTGCTTTGCTTGGATTCCCACTGAAGCTTTCCTGGGTTTGGCAAATTTGCCCCCCTTCTTCGTGGGATTAGCTACCTATAACGTCTTAATTCAAACACCTGGACAACTGCGGCGGTTAGCCTGGATTCTAGTTATACCTTCGGTACTAGTCGTAATTCTTGGCTTTGGGCAAATGTTTCTGGGTTGGTCTTATCCAGAACAATGGCCAGCTTTGTTTGGTTGGGTATTAGAAGCCAACGGCAATCCTCCTGGTCGTATGGCTTCAGTATTTATCTATGCTAATATCCTAGCAGCTTATCTCCAAATGGTCTTGATTTTGGGTTTAGGACTGTGGATAGAGAGGTTTCAAGCTTGGCGACTAGGTTCTCGTAAGTCCCCAGATTGGATGCTCTGGTTTTTGACGGTATTAGTAATTGGTAATGCGATCGCTTTGGTACTAACTAGTTCTCGTAATGCTTGGGGTATCGCTTTTGTAGCTTGTCTGGCTTTTGCTCTGTACCTAGGTTGGCATTGGTTGGTAGTTAGTCTAGCGACGGCAGCTGGTAGTATTCTCTGGGCATCTTTTGGTGCTGAATTTTTAGGACGTCAATGGTTGCGTCAGCTAATTCCGGCTTATTTTTGGGCGCGACTTTCAGATCAATTGCATCCTGATCGACCCATAGCACTACTCCGAACTACCCAATGGCAGTTTACCTTATCCATGACTCAGGAACGCCCCTGGCTGGGTTGGGGATTGCGTAATTTTACACCTTTGTACGAAGCCAAAATGGGTATTTGGCTCGGTCATCCCCACAATTTACTGCTCATGTTGGCTGCTGAAACCGGTATCCCAGCAGTGTTGCTCTTGTGTAGTTTAATTGGTTGGATTATGGTTAAGGGAGTACAGTTGTTGAGAGTTTGGTCAACTTCTGCTAGTAATCAAAAGTATCAAGATCAGTTAATACTTTTCACCTATCTGCTCGCTTTTGGCTGTTGTACTCTCTTTAATTTAGTAGATGTCACCCTATTTGATTTGCGAGTTAATTCCCTAAGTTGGGTGTTGTTGTCAGCAATTTGTGGAGTAGTTTATCGGAATAGTTAAGGTCTGCTGAATAAGTAATAAGCTTGAGACTGAGATCTTGCACTATGCATCATAAATAAAGCATCCTGTATTCATTAGTAATTTATACAAAATAGGTTGGCACACCATCTTGATATAGGGTACATTAGAGGTAATATCAAGTCCGGATAATTACTTATAATTCCCGAATACCTTGCAACTTTCTTTCTTCCCTCCTGCCTCGGAGCCTCCTGCCTCGGAGCCTTATTGCCACCAAAGTTTAAGTATTCAACCGGACATGATATAATTATCTATTCTAGATTGACACTCTGCAGGACTCAAATGGTACAAACTCTGCAAGCACAAGCAATAGATTTGCGCTACTTAATAGATAACTTTGGGATTGAATTAGTCACAGACAGAGATTTTTTCCCAGAGTGGCAAGAGGATTTACCGGAGATCAGTAACTTTGAGCAACAGCTGTTAGACCGAGTGCAGGCTGGCTTTATTAACCTGCTGGAATATCCACCTCTACTCGAAGATGTAGTCAGGATGGCAGTACTAGATCCGATTCTCTTTGTTGGTGGATTTTTTCTGGAGCCATTTTATATTAGAGCAGAGGAGTCAGTGGAATTAGTGACAGCAGATGAAGGAATTGTGATCAAAGGTAAGGTTGATGCCTTGGTCTTGAAAGAGCGATTTTGGGTGATGGTGATTGAATCAAAGAGGCTCACCTATTCTACAGAAGCTGGACTACCTCAATTACTAGCTTATATGCTGAGCAATCCCCATCGACAACAACTCAGTTATGGTATGATTACTACTGGAGGAACATTCGTTTTTGTCAAATTGCTCAAAGAAGGAAAACCACGATATGCTCTCTCAAAAGGATTTCGAACTCGTGATCCTGGAGAAAATCAGCTCTATGAAGTATTGTCCATATTTAAGCATCTGAGCCGACTAGCAATTGCATCCCTACCAGATTAATTTTCTTCTTCGATCTAAAATCTAAAATCTAAAATCTAAAATCTCTCTGGTCATTAGAAAAAAACTGTAGGGGTACAGCATTGCTGTACCCCTACAATGAAACTTGGAGAAGTGCTCAACGCACTAACCTTATCCCAACAAAGCCTTGGCCTTAGCTAGTACATTATCAACTGTATAGCCGAACTTCTCCATCGCGATACCACCGGGAGAAGATACACCAAAACGCTCAATGCTGATCATCTCACCTTCAGAGCCTAAGTAGCGATACCAGCCGAAGCTAGAGGCAGCTTCTACTGCGAGCCGTTTGGTAACAGCTTTGGGTAATACTGATTCCCGATAAGCTTCATCCTGCTCATCAAACAATTCCCAACTTGGCATGGAAACAACCCGAACTTTCTTGCCTTCAGCAGTCAATTTTTCTGCTGCCTGGACACAGAGTTGCACTTCAGAGCCAGTACCAATCAAGATAATCTCAGGAGTACCATCACTATCAGCCAGGATATAAGCACCCTTGGTTACTCCTTCGATGGAACTACCTGCTAAGTTAGGTACACCTTGCCGTGTTAGTGCTAGCAGAGTTGGGCGCTTGCGGTTTTCAATCGCTACTTTATAAGCACCAGAGGTTTCATTGCCATCGGCGGGACGCATCACTATTAGGTTAGGGATTGCCCGGAGGGAAGGAATGGTTTCGACTGGTTGGTGGGTGGGACCGTCTTCACCAAGAGCGATGGAATCGTGAGTCATAACGTAGATGACACCGGCTTCTGCAAGAGCTGAGAGGCGAATTGCTGCCCGCATGTAGTCAGCAAAGACCAAGAAAGTGGCACAGTAGCTAATTAAACCAGAGGTATGCAGAGCAATACCGTTGGAAATTGCTCCCATACCATGTTCCCGTACCCCGAAGCGGAGGTTGCGGTTTTCGTACTGTCCCTTCTGGAAATCCCCAGAGATGTTTAATAAGGTAAGGTTAGAAGGAGCTAAGTCAGCGGAACCACCAATGAGTTCTGGTAAAACCGGGGCTAGAGCATTGAGGGTTGTCTGGGAATGCTTACGAGTGGCAACTCCTTTATCTTCAGGGGTGTAAGTAGGCAGTACTTTCTCCCATCCTTCCGGCAGGGTATCACTGGTAAACCGCTCAAATTCAGCTGCTTCTTCGGGATACTTGGTTTTATATTCAGCTAAAGTCTGATTCCATTCAGCTTCATAGCTTGCCCCCCGCTCAACTGCCTTACGGAAGTGGTTGAGAGCATCTTCTGGTACTACGAAGGGTTCATATTCCCAACCTAACTCTTTACGAGTTGCTGTCACTTCGTCTCCACCGAGAGCAGCACCATGAACACCGTGGGTATCCCTTTTATTGGGGGAACCGTAGCCAATAATGGTGCGGACTTTGATCATCGAGGGTTTGTCCGTAACCTTCTTGGCTTCTTCGATGGCAGCATGAACTGCATCAAGCTTGGTATCTTCGTCGAGATTGGGATTATCTACAGTAATGACGTGCCAGCCGTAGGCTTCAAAGCGCTTGCCTACATCTTCAGTGAAGGAAATATCCGTGTGACCATCAATGGAGATATGGTTATCATCATATAGAGCTATTAACTTACCCAAGCCTAAGTGACCTGCGAGGGAGCAAGCTTCGCCAGAGACGCCTTCCATATTACAACCATCACCGAGGATGACATAGGTGTAATGGTCTACAAGTTTGCAGTCTGGCTTATTGAACTTGGCGGCTAGGTGAGCTTCTGCTATAGCTAGCCCAACACCGTTGGCAATTCCTTGTCCCAAAGGACCGGTGGTAACTTCCACCCCTTTAGTCTCGAAGTTTTCTGGGTGTCCTGGAGTCTTGGAACCCCACTGCCGGAATTGCTTGAGGTCATCAATGGTGACACTGTCGTAGCCTGTCAAATGGAGCAGAGCATACTGTAACATACAACCATGACCTGCGGACAAAACAAAGCGATCGCGGTTGAACCAGCTAGGATTTTTCGGGTTGAACCGCATGAAGCGATCCCAAAGCACAAATGCCATCGGAGCAGCTCCCATTGGCAGCCCTGGATGACCAGACTTTGCTTTTTCTACAGCGTCAATTGCTAGAAAGCGGATTGAATTAATGCAAACTTCTTCGAGAGATTGGGTTGCAACGGCCATAATTTCTCTTGAATGACTCTGGTGAACTAAGGTTTAAAGTTAGATTTTGTTTGAATTAGAACTCGATGGCTCTCGGTTGCCCAAAAGTTATATACCCATCATCCCATTACAGGGATCGATGGGCAAGATTGGAATTGGGAATTGGGAATTGGGAATTGGGAATTGGGAATTGGGAATCGGGAATTGGGAATTGGGAATTGGGAATTGGGAATCGGGAATTGGGAATTGGGAATTGGGAATTGGGAATTGGGAATCGGGAATTGGGAATTCCTCCCTTGTCTCCCTTGTCTCCCTTGTCTCCCTTGTCTCCCTTGTCTCCCCACACTCCCCACACTCCCCCAACAATGAGTTTTTTTTATTTGGCAGTCCCTTCTTCCCTATATTTCCTGAACGCTAGAGTAACATTATGGCCACCGAATCCAAAAGAATTGGATAGAGCCACTTCTACCGTGTGCTTACGACTCTTGTTTGGTACGTAATTTAAGTCACAATTAGGGTCTGGATTTTGCAAGTTAATCGTCGGAGGGATCTGGTCATTGGCTACAGCCATTACTGTAGCCACAGCTTCAATACCTCCTGAGCCACCCAACAAATGACCTGTCATTGATTTAGTTGAACTAACTGCCACTTGGTAAGCATGTTCACCCAAAACTTTTTTGATGGCAGCTGTTTCCGTAGAATCGTTGGCTGGAGTACTAGTACCGTGGGCATTAATATAGCTCACCTGTTCACTAGACAAACCGGCATCCTTCATTGCTAGTTGGATAGCTCTAGCTGCACCTTCTCCTCCTGGTACTGGTGAAGTCATGTGATAGGCATCACAGGTCATGCCGTAGCCCACAATTTCAGCATAAATCCGGGCTCCACGACTCAGAGCATGTCCGAGTTCTTCGATTAGCAAAATACCAGAGCCTTCCCCCATAACAAAGCCATCGCGGTCTTTATCAAAGGGACGACAAGCCGTTTCAGGGCTGTCATTACGGGTAGACAAAGCTCGTGCCGCTGCAAAACCAGCAACAGACAAAGGAGTAACCGCAGCTTCAGTTCCACCACAAATCATTGCTTGGGCGTAGCCTCGCTGTACTAAGCGAAAGGCGTCCCCTATAGCATGGGAACCAGCAGCACAGGCAGTTACGGTACAACTATTAGGTCCCTTTGCACCGGTATGAATTGCCGTATGACCCGCTGCCATATTGGCAATCATCATCGGAATCATAAACGGACTACACTTAGAAGGTCCATTTTTCAAGTAAATTGCTTGCTGGTCTTCTAAGACCTTAAGACCACCGATGCCCGTACCAATGATTACACCTACCTGTTGGGCGTTCAGTTCATTGATCACAAACTGTCCATCCACTAAAGCCTGCTTGCTGGCAGAAACCCCAAATTGGGCAAAGCGATCCATACGCCTTGCCTCCTTACGTGTCATATCATCCTGGGGGTCGTAGCCTTTTACCTCACCAGCAATACGGCAATCGTGCTGGGAAGGGTCAAATAAACTAATTTCCGCAATTCCATTGCGTCCATCCAACAACCCTTCCCAATAGTCAGCCAGGGTATTTCCTAGCGGTGTGATCGCGCCGAGGCCTGTAACAACGACGCGCTTGTGTTCAAAGTTAGTCATGATGCCTAGTAAAACAGGGCTTACACACCCATAATGCTCCAACTACCGATGACATTAGATCTTTAAGCCGGAGTTTCTAATTTTTTCGCAATGTGATCTACAGCAGCTCCAACGGTGGTAATTTGTTCAGCTGCTTCGTCAGGAATTTCGATATCGAACTCTTCTTCTAGAGCCATTACCAGTTCCACTGTATCCAGGGAATCGGCGTTGAGATCGCTGGCAAAGTTGGCTTCAGGGGTTATCTCTTCTTCTTTAGCGTCCAGTTGGTCTTTAACTATGTTCTTAACTTTATCGAAAATCTCTTGGTTCATAAAAATATTCCTCAACCTGATTACTAAGACTGTGTTAGCAGTTTTACCTGGCTCTTTTGCATTTTCCATCTTATCTGAAAGAGGGAGCGTTGAGAATGAGTGAATTTAGAATGAGTGGATTTAGAATGAGTGGATCAATCCACACCCTACACCCCGTCTCCTTTGCACGCCTTGTTGTCACCCCTTGAGCTTTGGATTATTGTGGGATACTTCGAGATGCCCGACTTCTTGAAGAAGTCGGGCATCTCGACAGCAGGTCTCTGAATACTCAAGACCTTTAACCGTCTCTCAATCTAATAAGCGTTGTACTGAAATAGCAATATCAGGAAAAGCCTTGGGACAAATTTCTCCCGTTGTCAGGGTTGAAGAAGAAGTGTAGTCACCATTGATATGAAATAATAATACCATAAAACATCAGCATTTTCCCAAGAAACCCAGTTTCTGGACTGATGTCCTAGGAATGCTGGAGCCGATAGAAGGTTAATGCAGTCTTGCCATAGACTTTCTGGCGGCAAATTTCGAGAGTGGAGTAGGGTGGAGATTGATCTTTATTTGGACTATGTTCCACTGCTAATTCACCCCTTTTATCAAGTAGCTGATAATGAGCGATCGCTTCTAACACTGGCTGGTACAATTTACTGGCATAGGGGGGATCAAAGTAGATGCGGTCAAACTGCTCACCGGCAAGAAATTTTAACTGCCTCACCACATCTCCCCGTATCACCCGAAAATCTTGGTTAGGCTGGGCAACCTGCTGCCAATTTTGTTGAATTACAGCACAGGCTTTAGCCCATTTTTCAATTCCTACTACCAAAGATGCTCCTCGACACATGGCTTCGGCTCCCATGGAACCGTTACCAGCACACAAATCCAGCCATCGGCAATTAGTTATATCACCTTGCCAGATATTAAATACCGCTTCCCGCACTAGCGCCGATGTAGGGCGAATTGCTTGTCCTGGTACAGTTTTCAGTTGCCGGTTACCGTAAATTCTCACAAGGAATGGGGAATGGGGAATGGGGAATGGGGAATGGGGAATGGGGAATGGAGAATGGAGAATTGAGAATTGAGAATTGAGAATGTATAATTGCGAATTGGCAAACAACAAACAACAAATAACAAACAACAAACAACAAACAACAAACAACAAATAACAAACAACAAACAACAAACAACAAACAACAAACAACAAACAACAAACAACAAACAACAAATAACAAACAACAAACAACAAACAACAAATAACAAACAACAAACAACAAATAACTAAATTGTATCATCCCATACCTTACCCATTTTCTGATACTCCCGCTTAGTTCCCTGTAGTATATGGGACATGGTCACAGAACTACCAGTTTCAGCTGCTAGGAAAGCTGCTGCTAAGGCGATATTTTTAATATTCCCTCCACTCAGTTTAAACTGCCGTGCTAAAAGATCTAGATCGACCTCTGCTGACAAGGGCATTTCTGACGGCCAAATGCCAGCCCAAATACGGCGACGACTTGCCTCATCGGGTGAGGGGAAGTGAACTGTAAATGCTAACCTCCGCACGAATGCCTCGTCCAAATTTTGGCGCAAGTTCGTTGTTAAAATTGAGATACCCTCATATTCTTCCATTTTCTGTAATAAATAGCCAACTTCAATATTAGCGTAGCGGTCATGAGCATCTCGAACTTCAGAACGTTTGCCGAATAAAGCATCTGCTTCATCAAACAGCAGGATGGCGTTAGCTGTTTGTGCTGCGGTAAAAATACGATTGAGATTTTTCTCGGTCTCGCCAATATACTTACTGACAACCTGGGATAAATCAATCTTATATAACTCAAGTTGTAGTTCATGGCCAATTACTTCCGCTGCCATAGTCTTACCTGTGCCTGGTGGCCCAGAGAATAGTACATTTAACCCTTTTCCTATGGATAACTTGCGGTTAAAGCCCCATTTCTCATAAACAATATGACGATACTTGGCTTGATTGCAAATTTCTTTAAGCTGAGCGAGTTGATCTGTTGGTAAGACAATATCTTCCCAACTATACTTAGACTTAACTTGGCGGGCTAATTGAGTTAGATTATTGCCAGATTGGTCGCGAGCTGCTACTAATAGATCATTGAGGGTTGGCTTAATCCGATTATTCAAGGGTAACTCATCACCTTCGGCAGCAGCAGACCACCAAGCTAGATGGCAAGCATTGGTAACTGCAGCAGCTATTTGAGCTGAACTTAAACGGAAACGATTGGCGAGGGTATCTAAGTCGCGATCGCTTAAGGTAATGTCTTTGGTTGATAAATTAGCCTGCCAGTAAACACGCCGCTGGGCAAAATCTGGGATCGGAAAAGCGACAGTAATCACACCGTTGATCTCTGTCAAAGTTGCCATCCAGGACTGTATTCCCGATAAGATTACCACACCTTTCGCCTCGGCGAGTCTGGCGAGTAAGCTTTTAGATAACAGATGTTGCTCTTTGGTCTGTAGTGCTTCCAAATTGTCTAGATAGAGGATAGCATTGTGAAAACTGGCTTCACGGAACAACAATTTCAGCAGTTGGTGGAAATCCTCCTTAACTGCTAAAGCTTGGGCTAAATCCGCAATCAATAATCCCCTGTTAAGTTGAGCTGCTAGAGTAATTGCAACCTGAATTTTTTCAGTAGGATACAAACCAGAGAAATACAGAAATAGAGGCTGGTTGGTCTTTTGAGCTTGATTGGCTAACTTAGGAAGTATCTGCTTGAGGTCATCCCGAAGAGGTAAGTTGTCTGCAACAGCAGGATGAGCTACTAATTGACACCATGATACCAAATGGGGTTCAAGGGACTGCTGTTGTAACAGAAAATGGATAACCTGCTCGTCGAGCTTCAGATAATGGGACAATAGGGGTGGCTTAACCTGATGGGGGTCAGGAATTAAGTGAAGTAAATCATGTTTAATTAAAGGTGCATCGGGAGCAAAATGGGAGCGCTGTAATAGCTTAGCTTCAGCAGAGGGAGATAATAAATTTAAGGCTAAATCAACACTAGGTAGCTTACGAGTGACATCATCCTGAAGATAAGCATACAAACGCTCGTAACCTAAATCAATCTCTGGAGCTAGAGCAACGAGAATTATATCTAAATCAAAATTAGACAAACCGAAAGTTCTTTGTAACCAGTCTAAAGGTGTATTATTAACCTGAGCCGATTCCGTATTTACAGCAAACAAAGGAATTCCTGGCTGTCGCTCTAGGACTCGCTGAACTTCATCGCGATCGATACGAAGACCTCGATAAAGATCAGTTGCAGCTTCTGAACCGTAGACAGCTTGAGCTTTTATTACTGCTTGTTCTAGTAATTTATCTAGTCTTTGTAAAGCTGAGAGCAGAGCATCGAATCTCATGTAATGAGTAATGAGTAATAAGTAATGAGTAATAAGTAATGAGTAATGAGTAATGAGTAATGAGTAATAAGTAATGAGTAATGAGTAATAAGTAACGAGCAGTAGTAGGACTTCAGTCCAAAAAGAAAATGACCGAACTTGATACTATGGTTGATGTGCCGGAATCATATCACTCTTCAAAACACCATCTTCCATGTGGATGATGCGATCGGCAATGTCTAAAATCCGGCTGTCGTGGGTTACCAACAAAATAGTGCAACCTTGTTCTTGAGCTAGGTATTGCATCAAGCTTACCACATCTCGTCCGGTTTTGCTGTCAAGGGCAGCTGTAGGTTCGTCTGCCAGGAGGAGTTTAGGACGGCTGACGAGGGCGCGAGCGATCGCAACCCGCTGCTTCTGTCCACCGGATAATTGGTCTGGATAGTGATTGAGGCGATGGTCTAAGCCTACTAATGCTAACATTTCAGCTGCCATCTTATTCATTTTTTCGACTGAATATTGGGGATGCATTTCCAAACCCATGCGGACATTTTGCTGTGCAGTTAGACTTTCGTGTAAGTTGTGAGCTTGAAAGATATAACCTGCCTGACGGCGAACCTGTACTAACCTTGCCTGGGTTGCCTTGCAGAGTTCTTCACCCAGAAATCGTAAACTACCGGACTGAACTAAACGGAGCCCACCAATCAAGGTCAGTAATGTGGTTTTACCCGAGCCAGAGGGACCAGTCATCAACACAATTTCGCCAGCCTTTATCTTAAGTTCAATATTGAACAAAACTTGCTTTTGTTGCTCACCTTGACCAAAGAAATGATTCAGACCTTGGATAGTAATTACAGATGTCATTATTAAGTAATAAGTAATAAGTAATAACAAAAAATCACCAACAACCAACAACCAACAACAAATAACAAATAACAAATAACAATTATTTTAAAACATATCGGCAGGATCGGCAGACTGGAGTCTTCGGGTAGCGATCGCACCGGATAATAGACACATGATAATCGTTAGCATCAGTACAGTAATGGCTCGTGTTAGAGTCATATAAATTGGGAGTGATGTTGCCTTAGCCGCTATATGATATAGTCCTATGGGTAAGAGCAATCCAGGAATAAAACCGAGCAAAGCCATAATGATGCTTTCTTCAATGATAATGCTGAGTAAATAGCTATGGCGATAACCCATGGCTTTAAAGGTGGCATATTCCTTGAGGTGGGCATTCACATCTGTAGAAAGCACCTGATAGACAATCACTACCCCCACGACAAAAGCCATCGTTGTCCCAAAGCCGAAAATGAAGCCAATCGGACTTTCCGTGCGCCAATATTGTTGCTCGTCTTCAATAAAATCGGCAATAGTCATAGCTTCGACATCGTTGGGTAAATACTGTTGTAATGCTTGGGCTACCTGTTGAGAGTCGTAACCGGATTCGACATCAATCAAACCTAAACTAACACTACCTGCATCTCGCCGAGGAAACAACAGCAGAAAATTTTGATGACTAGTTACTAGTAGTCCATCGGTACCAAAGGAGGCTCCTAGGGAGAAAAGACCCCGCACGGTAATAGTACGCTTTTCCACCTCAGTACTCACCCATTGTTGATTTTCAATTTGGGTAATAGTCTGTTGATAGTTACCCCTAGCGGTGCGATCGAACAGCACCACATAGGGTAATTTAATCTTGTCGAGTTGTTGATTCATCTCTGGCAAATTAAAAGCCGGATAATCGGGGTCAAAGCCAATAATTTGTAAAGCAGCATCCTGTCGAGTTTCAGGATTTTTCCAGGTGATGATGCTGGAGTAGAGGGGATGGGCAGTCGCAACACCGGGAATATCTTTGGCTTGATAGAGGCGACGACGGGCAAAAGTCGATAAATTTTGGGTGTTTTTGGCTTTGGGACTCACCAAGACAATGTCGGTATCGAGAGTAGCCCGAATTGTGGTATTACTCTCGTAGAGGGATTCTTGAAACCCAATCTGCAAGAACATCAACACATCAGCAAAAGCGATACCAGATAGAGCCACCAGCAACCGTCCTTTATGGCGGCTCAACTGCAACCAGCCAAGGGGTGTACGTCGTTTTAGGGAGTGCAACCAATGTATCATAATCTAGTTGAATCACTTACTTAAGGGGACGCGAGGACGCGGGGACGCGGGGACGCGGAGATAGGGAGATAGGGAGATAGGGAGATGGGAAGACAAGGAAGACAAGGAAGACAAGGAAAACAAGGAAGACAAGGAGATATTTACACTCACCAATTCTCCATTGCCAATTCCCAAACAACAAACAACAAACAACAAACAACAAACGACCAACAACAAACAACAAACGACCAACAACAAACAACAATTCTCAATTCCCAATCTCCACCTCAACCTGTAAGTTAGTAAATTTAGCAGCGGCTTGACTTGATTGTGGGTCTAGTTGAACTCGCACTTCGACAACTTTGGCGTCAATATTTTCGCTAGGGTCGGTGTTTATTACTGTTTGTCTCTGCACTTTGAGATCTACCCAGGCGACAGTGCCGCGCAGTTCATCGGGTAGGGCACTGCTAAAGATCCGTGCCGCCTGACCAGGCTTGACTTTTTGCACGTCACTTTCGTATACTTCAGCAATCGCTACCATCTGGTCAGTTTGACCAATTTCGACAATGCCTTCTGTCGCAATCACTTCCCCAGCTTGGGTATGGACATCCATAATGATGCCGTCTTGCGGTGAGCGGACAAAAGCTTGTTCTAGGGTCGCTTTTGCTTGATCTGCTGCCGCGATCGCTCGATTGAGTTCCGCTTGCAAAACTTGTATATCCACAGTTCGCACATCGGTGATGCTCGATAAGGTAGCTTGGGCTTTGGCAAGTTCTGGTGAGCGGGTAGATTGCAATCGGGTTAGGTCTGCCTGGGCTTGTTGTAAATTCCGCTGGGTGGTTTGCAGGGTAAGCTGTCTAGCATCGCGATTAGAAGCTGAGATTGCTCCTTCCTGATAGAGATAGTCGTAGCGCTGATATTCGACTTCGGCATTTTGAACTTCCGCCTGCAATCGCTCAATGATAGCTTGTTGAGAGGCAATTCGAGCTTGTTGATCAGCCTCTAAACGAGCAATTTCGGCTTGTTGGGTAGCGATCTCCCCTGCTTTAGCCCCAGCTTCTACTTGGGCGAGTCGGGCACGGGCAACTTCGATATCTCGCTGAGCTTGGTCATAGCTGGCTTGCAGCCGATCGCGGCTATCCAAGATGGCAATTACCTGCCCAGCTTGCACTGCATCCCCTTCCTGTACTAACAGTTGCTCGATCCGGCTCTCTTGGCCAGAAGTAGGAGCAGTGAGGTAAATCACCTCGCCGTCTGGCTCTAAATGTCCTAAAGCAGTTACGGTTTTGATCTCAGGTAAAGCAATTGCAGGAGATTCGGGAGTTACGGCAGCTTGCGATCGCAATTTCCAATAAACCGCTGCTCCTCCTACACCTAACAGGGCAATGATCGCGATCGCTAACCATTGTCGTGCCCCAGACTGTAGGGTAAAACTTTTGTTGTAAACAGCGTCTTGCATCACATCCCCCTAAAGATTGAGAAATCCTAATATAATTACTAAACTGTTCAGTAGATTTACTATAAAGTTTAGTAAGGGATAATGGTAATGTCAAGTCAGGCTGGTAAAACCCACCCAAAAATCCCCGACTTCTCGGTTGAACCTGTAATTAGCTCGACAAACCGATAGAAGAAGTCGGGGATTTGGAATGCGAGTAGTTAAGGTTTGGGGAAGGTTTTGGTAACCGCGTGGTTATCGAAAGGGCAGGTTTTGTAAGCTGCTACGCAGCTAAGTTGAATAAACAGAAATCATCAGTTTCTGGTGGGATGGGCGTCTCGCCCGTCCGAAATATACAATTTAACGCAACAGCTTATGATGCTTACAGCGCTTTGCGCTGTAATGAAGTACACTCTTCCAAAAGTCCCCCTTATTTCTTCCAAAAGTCCCCCTTATTAAGGGGGATTTAGGGGGATCAAAACTGTACCGCATAGCAGAGCAAACTGCTGTATCGTCGATTGCGATAAAATATCTCTAAACCCGCCCCTACGAATGTACGTACTTTTTGGGCTTATTATCGAATTTTCTGATATCCACCCCCAGTTAATTCCATCAATCGGCAAGGTTATCGAGAGGGCGGGTTTTGTATGATGCTTATCGTCAATTGCGATAAGATATCTCTAAACCCGCCCCTACGAATGTACGGACTTTTTGGGCTTATTATCGAATTTTCTGATATCCACCCCCGATTCATTCCATCAATCGGCAAGGTTATCGAAAGGGCGGGTTTTGTATGATGCTTATCGTCGATTGCGATAAGATATCTCTCAACCCGCTCCTACGAATGTACGGGATTATTTGATTCTTGTCGAATTTTCTGATATCCACCCCCGATTCATTCCATCAATCGGCAAGGTTATCGAAAGGACGGGTTTTGTATGATGCTTATCGTCGATTGCGATAAGATATCTCTAAACCCGCCCCTACAAAAAAAGGGGTTGACTTTATACTAACTTTCTACTATTTTATATAATGGGAAATCTTTGGCGCATATATAGTAATTGAGAAAGACCTAATTTTTTGACCATACTCCAGAAAAGGTTATATCAAGATAGACGTGCCTGATTCTGTTGCGATCGCTTTGGACACCAGCGATGCATAAAAATTACTTTCTCCGCGTCCCCGCGTCCCCGTGTCTATTTTCAGATTAGAGGACAGATCAAGGCAGTAAATTAGATGGAAAGTAAAAAGAAGTCAATCGACAACGTAACCAATAAAGCTGAGCGAATTTTAGCTGGAGCACTGCAAGTCTTTGCGACTTATGGATACGCAGCCGCCACTATGGATCGGATTGCGGCAGCGGCTAGGGTTTCTAAGCCAACACTCTACAACTATTTTCAGGATAAGGCAGGTTTGTTTAAGGCTCTGATCAATCAGTTTACCCAGGATAAGCCGATGGCGGTTTTAGAAGAAAGTCTATTGTTGCAGACACCCCTGCGGGACAGTTTGAAATATCTTGCCAGTATTTTGCTGAATGATTTTTCCGATAAGCAACCGAAGTTTACCTTAATTCGTTTAGTTATTGGAGAATCCGAACAATTTCCTGATTTAGCTCAGACATTTATTAAAAATGTTCAGAAACCTATTCTAGAGAAGCTGAGTTATCTGTTTGCCCATCACCCCGATTCTAAAGCTGCTGATCCGGAAGTTTTAGCCAGGATGTTTTCTGGTAGCATTATGCATTATATCATTTCCCAAGAGATTTTACATGGTAGGGAAGTTGTGCCGATGGAATGCGATCGGTTCATTGATGGTCTAGTTAATGTGCTCGTGGGCTCCTCTTAAGAAATAAGGGAATTGGGAATTGGTAATTGGGAATTGGTAATTGGAAATTCGCCGTTAGGGGCTTGTGACCATTTTAATTCTTCAATCTAAAATCTAAAATCTAAAATCTAAAATCTCTCTAGTCACTTATCATACCAAATCCGCTTTTAAAAGTACAAGATCACAATTTGCCCAAGCCTTTGATATAAGTGGATTTGGTTGATATGGGTAATCAGCCTATGTAAACCGGATTTGGTATCACTCATCCTTCCCCGCCAGGAGGCATTGCGCTGCATCCATCATGTCAGCGGAAATATCTCTGAGATCTTCTCGATTGTCTAAATAAGTTTTCAGCGCCTCCATCGGGTCGATACTACTACCAACACCGAGTTCTGGCAAACGAGGACGTGCTAACTGACTGATTAATTCTGGACGAATTGTATAGTTGTGAGCTTCGGCTAACGCCTGATGTACTGCCCCATTATCAATTAAGTCTAACTGCTCGGAACGTAATTTGTAAATTAGCCGCACCACAGCATCTTTAATCTGATGTTTTTTGATGGCTTCGAGTAAATCCTTCTGGGGTTCAGCCGCCTCGGCAAGATTTACTTCAATTGTACAGAAATAGCGCACCGACAAAGGACAAAATTCCCACTTAGCATGACCTTTTGCCAACTCCAGCAACACATAACCCTTGTCTTCCTTTTCCTCACTAAAATCTACCCGTTCGATACTGCCTGGGTAAATTACAGGGGGATCATTAGACTTATTGAGATTCTGGTGCTTGTGGACGTGACCTAATGCTACATAATCAAAACAGGGTCGTGTTAGTAGGGAAAGAGGAATGGTAAAACCCTTACCTACGGCTAGAAAACGTTCTGCTCCAAAGGTAGCTTTATCTGCCATGAGATGAGCTAGGAGAATAGTTGGCACTTGGGGATCTAATCGGCGGATTTCTCCTTCTAATACTGGGTTAAGCCGTGAGATGAGTAACTCATTAACTTCCGCTAGTGCCAGACCTTCGGTTTCTGGTCGAGTTAGTAGAGTAGAATGAGTTAGCCAGGGAAGAGTAATCACCTGCACTGAACCATTGCGGGTTTGGATCTGGTGAGTTTCAATGCGATCGCCTACAATAAATCCGGGTACTCCTAAGGTACGATAAATACATAAACTAGCCCCCCCATTACCTTGGGAATGCAGGTCATGATTCCCTACTAACAGAACCGTAGGAATATCTGCATCCACAAGACGGCGAAACTGTCCGGCAAAAGCTTGTTGCACATAGGGTGCTGGTGTAGCATCGGGAAAGGCATCACCGCCAAAGATTACCAAATCCACAGGTTCTGAGATGGCGCGGTCAATACATTTAGACAGGGTATTGACAAAATCTTCTAATCGTGTATTTAAACCATTAGTTGGGTTAATCTGACCGTGGGGAAAACCACTACCCATATGGATATCAGATAAGTGCAGGATTTTAATCATGGGATTGGTTGTTAGTTGTTGGTTGTTGGTTGTTTGTTGTTGGTTGTTTGTTGTTGGTGATTTGTTGCTATCAAAGTTTGCATAGGTAGTAGGTGAGATCTCAGTATAAGCACCTAACACCTAACACCTAACACCTAACACCTAATTATTGGCTCAACCAAGAGATCGCACTTCTAATCCAATCTTCAACATTAGTACTCTTCATCACTACAGGATCTTGACTGATGGCGTTTAGTGCCTGAGCAATTTCATTGTTTTCATATCCTAGAGCCAGTAAAGTAATCTCCACATCTTCTTGCAGTGCAGTTGCTGGCATAGTTGAGGCAGCTGTTGTTTCTACCTCAGCTACCTGACGCCATTCAGCCAGCTTGGTTTTCAATTCTAAGGCAATGCGTTCAGCTGTTTTACTACCAACACCGGGAGTTTTGGATAAGGTGCGGATATTACCTGTAACAATGGCTTGCACTAAAGTTGGTAATCCTAGGGTATCAATCAGTGCGATCGCTAATTGAGTACCGATACCACTGACACTAATTAACTGACGAAACAAATCCCGTTCCGCTGCTGAAGCAAAGCCATATAGTACCTGTTGCTCTTCCCGAATTTGCAGATGAGAGAAAATCTGCACCACTTCTTCCGAAGCAGTTGGCAACTCCTGTAACAGACGCCGAGGAATTTGTAACTCATAGCCAATTTGGTTAACTTCTAGAATCAGAGTAACCCGATTGCCAGAATTTTTATTGATGTTTGCTACTGTCCCCTTGAGATAGCTAATCATTTTGAAGTAATGAGTAATGAGTAATAAGTAATAAGTAATAAGTAATAAGTAATGAGCCCCTAACGGCGAATTATTGCATTCAAACAAAAAACAATTTTATTCCCAATTCCCAATTCCCAACTCCCTATTCCCTATCTTCAGATTGCAGTTGCTCTAAGTCAAACCCTAACTGTTGCAATTGCTCTAATAATTTCAAGCGTTTCTTGTGCTCCTGCTCCCATGCTTGTTGAGCAAGCTGAGCTCGCAAACGCTCTTGTTCTAATTGTTGATGCTCTGTTACCAGAAATTGCTCGGCTTGCTCAGCTCGTGAGCGCTCTTGCTCAGCTCGTGAGCGCTCTTGCTCAGCTCGTGAGCGCTCTTGCTCAGCTCGTAAGGACTCTTGCTCAGCTCGTAAGGACTCTTGCTCAGCTCGTTGTCGTTCTCGTGCTGACTGCTCTGTTCCCCACAATAACAAATTTTCCTCAGCATCCCACCATCGCAACCAGTAACCCCTTCGCGTTTCCCGTTTCCCCTGCCACACTCCTAAGAACAGATTCATCGACTCAATCCAATACAAGCCGTTTTCTTCCATAATCTGAGTTTGATAACAGCCTGTAGCATCAAGACGGTAGACTGCTAGATCCCCAGAAACAGGGTCAAAGATCGCATAGTAGGGAACTTGCAGGATACTTTCGTAAAAGAACCATTTGCCAGGGGGATAGGTGGATTTTGGTGAATACTCTTCACCCTCAGTTTCCGAGAGAAATTCCATGACAATTGCCGGTACTTCTCCCTCTAAATGAGGAGTGAAACTACGTTGCAGTTCAGCTATTGGTGCCCAAGTTTTGGCCACGTAAGCCCAGTCAGGGGCTTTGACTACTAGTTGGCCGTTGACGGTAGCACAAACGCCGTAGTTGGTGATGGTGATGGCACTGTCGGGGAGGCGATTGGCCTGATGCAAACTATCGGTCAGGGCTGCAGCGATCGCAGGTTGGTTAATGTTATCCACAGGGTCATCTGGCAGTTGGAAACTATCCGGCAGCTTTTGCCAGGTAATAGAGAGGGTCTGAAGCTGTGCAACCATAGTCGAAAGTGGAAAGGGCTGAGCGCTTGACTAGTAGTATCCTAGCACTATTGTCGGGCTTGGGAGAATAAGTGATGAGTTATGAGTTATGAGTTATGAGTTATGAGTTATGAGTTATGAGTTATGAGTTATGAGTTATGAGTTATGAGTTATGAGTTATGAGTTATGAGTTATGAGTTATATCAAATCCGGTGGAATAGTTACACTTCGGTGGCAATAAGGCTCCAAGGCAGAAGGCAGAAGGCTCCAAGGGAAGAAAGAAGGTTGTAAGGTAGAAGGATAGGATAAGTGTTTAGCCGGATTTGATATTATGACCAATGACAAACAACCAACAACCAACAACCAACAACAAACAACCAACAACAAACAACAAACAACAAATAACCAACAACCAACAACAAACAACCAACAACAAACAACCAACAACAAACAACAAATAACCAACAACCAACAACCAACAACCAACAACAAACCACATCTACTGTTCGTTTGCTTTCTGGATTTTGCCATAGGGTCGTTTTAAATGATGAGAGTTGTTGTCCCCACGAGAAACCCGGTTTCTAGCCTAAAACCGCTTCTAGAAGTGCCTGGTGTTGAGACAACGAAGCGAAAGAATTGGCAGTAACTAAGGCACTAGCGGCTACAGCGGGTAACCCAATGCCGGGGAAGGTGGAATCACCGCAGCAATATAACCCTGGTACTGGAGTACTGGGACTAGGAAACATTTCCTTGCCAGCAGCAATCGCTGGTCCATAGCTTCCTTGATACCGTCGCAAAAATCGAGCATGGGTGAGAGGTGTTCCTACTAAGGTAACCTCGCAGCGAGACCTCACATCGGGAATATAGCGTTCGATGGCTTGCCAAAGAGGTTGAGAACGTTGCTGCTTAAGCTGTTCATACTTTTGTGATGTACGGTCTAAGTTTGCCCAGAGGCTGAAGGGTTCGTTGGCGGGAGTGTAGGCGTGAATCACCTGTTGACCAGTAGGAGCAAGACAGGGGTCAAGAATTGAGGGAATGGAGACGAGAATCACGTTTTGCGGTGCGTCAATCCCTAAGTCCCAATCATTAACAACGATGAAGTGGCAGGGTAAATCGGCAGGGAGATCAGTGCCATCAATACCTAGGTGGAGGTGCATAAAGCTAGGGCAAGGGAAGATATTTTGTCGTTCCCGGTGTAGCCGCTTGACAACTGGGGAAGTTTGATGATCAAGAGGCAAGAGTTTCAGAGTATCCCAGATAGAAGCGTTGGAGATTACTGCTCGTTTAGCTCGAATCACTTCACCTGTTTTGAGGATAACCCCTACAGCGCGATCGCTTTCAATAATAATCTGGCTCGCATGAGCATTCAGGCACAATTCTCCGCCAAACTTGTGTAGACCCCTAACCAGAGCATTGACTAAGGCTCCAGTACCCCCTTGAGGAAAATCGAGCTGCACTCCAGGGCGATACCAATCGGCAAACATAAAGGCAATTTCAGCTGTCAGAGTACCACTGGCGGGTAACCCTGATAGCAAAAAGCACAACAAATCTAACCAATTGCAGATTAAGGGATCACAGACGGTAGATTGTATCACCTCGGCATAAGGCTTAGTCAAGGTAGATACCAGAGGTAAATGGGGTAACATCGCCCCTAAATATCTCGCCGCAGAAAACACCACCTGCCAGTCGTTCCGTAATTCCACTGGTGGTAGAGCAACTGCGGCTTTTCCTAAAGGAGCCATCATTTTCTGTAGTCGCCGCCATTCCTGCACTGCTGAGGAAGACCCCAATTCCCTCAATACTTCCACAAATTGATCTGCACCAACCTGAGTGAGAAAGGTTCCTTCAGGAATAGCACATCCCCAAGTATCGTAATTCAGCCAGGGTACATCTTCCCCCAAGGCATCCAGTACATGAGCCATCGGGTTGGGGGAGGGACGAGAGGAGAGACCAGAAAACAGAGATGGACCAGAATCAAAGATAAATCCTTGACGGGAAAAACTATGAGCCGCACCGCCGGGAATGCTATGGCTTTCGCACACGACAACGTCATAACCATAACGAGCTAACAATGCCCCGCAGGGGAGTCCCCCAACACCACTGCCAATCACTACTATATCTGTGGTTGTATTTACCATATCTTATTTTCGCTGCGCTGTACTAGCTCGGCACGGCTAAAAATGAGTAATGAGTAATGAGTAATGAGTAATGAGTAATGAGCAGTAGTTGGACTTAAGTCCAATTCTGTTCCCAATTCCCTATTCTCAATTTCAAGACTGCTTTTCCAATTCTGACTTCATTCGTTCGAGAGTTTTTTCCATTTGGTCGAACATTTGCTGAGATGTGATGCCAAATTGACCAAGCTGTGTATTGAGCTGCTCCACCGTCATCTGAGCCATAAAGTCATCGGATAACTCGAAACGCTTCATAAAAATACGATAGCGATCCATCATCGATTCCATCTGCTCGATGAACATCTTTTTACCCTCTCGGTCAAATTTACCGTAGCTGCCTCCCAATTGCATTAAGGAATGATAATCTTCAAACAGCTGCTTTGCCTCTTGTTGGACTATCTCTGAATCAAAAAAACCCATTGCTCCCCTTATACAACCGATGTGGTTGTATTGCTGCTTCTAGTTACATTGTAGTGTAGTACCGAACTTGCGCAAAATTCGGTTTTCCGTATTTAGCTTATTTCTGAGATGCAGCAGACTTGGCTTTAAAGTAACCCTCTAGCACCTGACGCACCATAGGTCCGGCGGTACTACCCCCACCGCCGCCGGAATGTTCAGCAAAGGCAACAACCACAATTTCAGGCTTATCAGCCGGTGCATAGCCTCCAAACCAAGCATGAGGTTTACCAGGAGGAGCCTCGGCAGTGCCACTTTTACCAGCTACTGGAGGTAAATGGGGCACATTTAAATTTTTTCCCGTACCACTAGTAACCACTGCTCGCAATCCCTGCCGCAACTTCTCCAGGGTTGCTGGCTGGAGATTCATTGACTTTCGCCATTGGTCTGGACTTCGATCATCAAGCAGTAGGTGAGGTGTAATCTTATAACCCCCATTAGCAGGAACTGCAAACATCATCGCTACTTGTAGGGGTGTTGCTTGGGTAAATCCCTGACCGATGGACATATTAACAGTATCACCGACAGTCCATTCCCAATTGAATCTCTTCTGCTTCCAGGTATCATCTGCAATTAAACCAGAGGATTCTTCATTTAACTCAATACCAGTTTTCTGACCAAAACCAAATTTACGAGACCATTCGATCAGTTTTTCTCCTCCTATACCTTTACCAATTTGTCCATGAAAGGTATTACTACTCATTGCCAAGGCCCTCACATATCCCAAGGGACCAAAACCTGCTTTGTTCCACTCACCAAAAGCAGTGCCACCAACACGCAAATAAGCAAAAGTCGGCAAGACAACATCGGGAGGATATTTGCCAGTTTCCATGCCTGCTGCTGCGGTAACTATCTTGAAGGTGCTTGCTGGAGGAAAGCCGCGTATCGCACGGTTGACAAAGGGATTACCTCTCCCTTGCAGCTTAGTCCAGGTTTCTTGGGTAATGCGCGTTGAGAAAATATTGGGGTCAAAAGTGGGACGACTAACCATCGCCAATACTGCCCCATTGTTGGGATCTATTGCTACGATCGCACCTTTTTGATAACCTAAAGCTGCCTCAGCTGCTTTTTGCACATCTATATCTAAAGTGAGCTTGACATCTTTACCAGGCTTGGCATTTTTCTTACCCAAAACCTTGACTACCTGATCTGCACCATCGACCTCAACTTGTTGTCCACCCCATTCTCCCCTGAGCATCTCCTGAAAAGACTCCTCGACCCCCATTTGACCAATGACGTCACCGGGACGATAACCTTCATCTCGACGATCTGCGAGTTCTTCTTCATTGATCTCGCCAGTATAACCCAAAACGTGAGCTCCTAGATCACCATTAGGGTACTCCCGTACTGTTTCAACATCCACCTCAACCCCTTCTAATTGATTGCTGTACTCAGCCAGTGCTGTAATTTGCCCAGGACTGATGTTGCGGGCAATGCGGATACGGGAAACAGGACTGTTGCCAGCATTTTGCAAGCGTTTTTCAATATCTCCTTCTGGGATATTCAAAATTTCTGAGAGGCGTTTGAAAGTTTCCGGCCATTTTTCCTTTTCCAAGGTCTTAGGCCAAACAAACACTGAGCGAGATAGCCGAGTACTAGCTAAAATTCTCCCCTTGCGGTCAAAAATATTACCTCGCACGGGGGGTTTGGGAATGAGACGAATGCGGTTATTTTCTGCGAGTTCCTTGTTGCGTTCCCCTTCAACTAGTTGTAAATAAGCTAAACGAGAGGCAATACCCCCCAGTAAAAAGATGCTGATGATCAACATCACAACCACAGATTGGTAATTGCGTCCCACAGTACGGGTGGAGGATTGACGCCCAACTGAAAAATTATGAATTACAGTCATAGCAGCAAATTTAGGAGATTAAGGATTGGATGAAATAATAACTTATCCAGACTAGCAGTAGCTAGATAGAATAAACCAATATAAGGCAACAACACTCAATAGTGACGTACCTGAAGTCGCTACGGTTGAGACACTTCACACCAGAGTCAACCTCTGGTGTGAAGTGTCTCAACCGA
>JAAHGR010000319.1 GCA_010672425.1 Symploca sp. SIO2E6 | reverse complement strand
TGAGAAAGAATTCTCTTCACTGTTGCCTGTTGCCTGTTGCCTTCTTTCTCAAGAGTAATGAGTAATGAGTAATGAGTAATGAGTTTATTCTTTAAGCCTGCCAACTTGTGCGATCGCGTTTATTTTGTGCTATTATTTTTAACAATAGGGAGTGTGTGCGCCCATATATAAACGTACCTACTCGTGTTCCAGATCCCCGACTTCTTCTATCGGTTTGTCGAGCCAATCACAGGTTTAATCGAGAAGTCGGGGCTCTTCGGGCGGGTTTAGCTCAATTATCGTGGTTTTGCCTTTGTATTGGGTGAACCCGCCCCTACATCAATACTACTCGGTTAAGGGAAAATGGGGAGGACAAAGGAAACAAGGAGGACAAGGAAGACGAGGGAAAGAAAAAGTTAGACTTACGATTCTCCCACTATTGCCAAAATTTGGTTATATAGAGATTGAGAAACTCTAAACCTGGATGTAGCAATTAGGTTATCCATTAAAGGCTTAACAGCAGGAATCAATCCTCTATGTTTGGCTTCGACCAAAACCCCCAATAAACCAGTAATGCGGATACCTAGCCGATTTGCTTCTGATCTGCCACGATGCTCATCAATAAGTAACAACTCAGCATTGATTTCCAGCGCTAAAGCGATCGCTTCTGATTCCCCTACATCGAGTTGCGCTGTGTTTTGCAACTGCTCAACCATGGTGCAATCCCTAACAGATAGAATTTCGATCCATGGAAAAGTTTTTACTTCAACTGTTCCAGGAACAGGGGGCTCGACAGTCAATTCTTGATACACTCCTGTTGGAATAACGATGCACTCATAAAGTTGTTGAATTGACACTCCCACGGCTGTAAGCACGTGGGATTCTTGCTTCATCCAGCCAACTTAAATTAGAGGAGTTTCCCCACCCAAACAGAGGTTGTTCTGTCCACAAGCTTTAGATACCGAATGCCCTGCGGTACTTTGTATTCCTTTAAGCAGAATCAGTTTGGCAGCATTATGGTCACGGTGCATCACTGTTCCACAACTATGACATCTATGGGTACGAGTAGACAAAGATTTTTTAACCCGTGTACCACATACAGAACAATCAGTAGATGTGTAGTGAGGGGCAACTGCTATTGCCCAAATATCAAAAACTTTGGCATAGTAGTCAATCCAATTGGTGAACAGTGACCATGATGCATCACTAATAGATTTAGCTAAATGATGGTTCTTCACCATATTCTTTACCTGCAAGTCCGGGCTACGCCCCGCTTCGCTAACATAGACTACCAAGTCGTTAGACTGGACAAGCGCTCTTGCCGTTTTGACAGCAAAATCTTTACGCTGTCTGCTTACCTTGAGGTGTTTTTTAGCTAACTTCTGTACTGCTTTGCGACGGTTAGAAGAACCTTTTTCTCGTTGAGAAACCCGACGTTGTTTACGTTTTAAAGATTTTTCGGCCTTACGCAATAGCCGAGGATTATCAACAGTGTTACCATTAGAATCAGTGTAGAAAAATTCAAGTCCGACATCAATTCCTACTTGGCGACCACAATGTTGATGTGGTACCTTCCGTTCTACATCAACGCAAAATTGACAATAATAGCCATCTGCTCGTTTAACGATTCGGACACGCTTAATTTGCTTTACAGAGTAAAAACTTAGGTCACGAGTACCAACAAGTTTAAACTTACCCGCCTTAAAACCATCAGTAAAGATGATGTGTTTTTTATCAGCATAAAGTTGCCATCCTGAGGTCTTGTACTCTACAGAATGTCCACGTTTTTTAAATCGTGGGAATCCTTTTTTACCTGGTTTATTAGTTTGGCAATTGTCATAAAAGCGCTTAATTGCCAACCAGGCTCTATCAGCAGAAGCTTGACGAGCCATAGAGTTAAGCTTCTTGGCAAAACCAAATTCTTTAGCTAAGACAGCACAAAGTTTTTGGAGGTCGTTTTTGCCAATATTTTTGTTGTCCATCCAATGTCTGAGAGCCTTGTTACGAATAAACAAAGCAGTTCTAATAGCTTCATCTAGGCAATTGTACTGATATTGCTTACCTTTTAACTTGGCTTCCAAAACTAACATCGGCTCGACCTGTTGACGATAAATAAAATATAGTACAATGTGGTTGATAAGTGCAAGCTATAATTTCTCTATGCTTCTAGAAAATCTGGCGCTATAACTATTTTTGCAGAACTAAGGTAGACTGCACCAATGAGGTGCTACGCATTCATCCCACACCTAGAAGGAGTGGGCTTTCTGCTTCAATTACTGTAAGTTAAGGTATCCGATTGCCGCCAGATTGGTTAAGACTGAGATCTTGCACCATTCTCGATAACCCGCCAGGGGTTCAAACCCCTGGCTAATAGCTAAAGTCGTCTAAAGACGACTGGGTATAGCGCTACAAGTTTAGGTTAGGACACATCCTTTACCCTATAACCCAGTTATGACTTACTGTTGCCTGTTGCCAGATGAGCTGTTGCCTAGCGCGTAGCGCTATAAGAGTTTCAGTCCACAAAGCGTGGACTTGAGTTATTAGCCGGTGAGTTTAAACTCTGGGCGGGTTTTGGGGGTTATTGAGAATGGTGCAAGATCTGAGTTAAGACGGAAGTATCACTAATAACTAGCAACTTATTTTATTACTTCTACCCTGGCTCCCCAATCTAGTTGTAATTGAGATTGAGCACTACCACCATTAACAGCAATTTCCACCCAACCATGACTACCAATGAGAGCCACAAGTTCTCCCCATTGGCTCCCGCTGTAGGTTTGACTACCTAAGATCATTTCTTCTCCGACCACAACTGACCAAGTTTTTCCCTGAACCTCAGTCGCTGGTATGTTGGTAATTAAATTGCCGAAGTGGTCAATATATTGGATACAACCAGTTATACCAGTAGCTGTTGCTTTGGTGCTTGGAAGTGGTAGCTGTGCCAAGGTTGTTGGTTCAATTATTTTTCCCAACTCCTCTAAATGTCTACCGCTAGCAAGATGTGCTCCTACGGGTGCAAAGATATCTCTGCCGTGGAATGTTTGGCTGGGTTCTGATGTCCGCCAATATTCGGGATTAGTTAACTCAACGACAGCAATCACCTCCGTTTGACTCAAAACACCACTGAATAAACCATTATCTGGTCCTACTAAGAACCCGGAATCGAGTTGGATCGCGATCGCTTTGCGGTGACTCCCTACTCCCGGATCTACTACCGCTACATGTACTGTTCCCTGGGGAAAGTAGGGATAGGCATTCATTAGGCTAAAGCTAGCTGCGGCAAGGTTTTGAGGTGGTATTTCATGGGTAAGATCTACCACCCTCAACCTGGGGTTGATTTGAGCGATGACTCCTTTCATCACACCCACATAAACATCCCTCAAGCCAAAATCGCTCAGAAGTGTAACGAGTTTGTTCTCTTGCATCTTGTCATTTTATCCACCTTAAGTAGCTAGGAGGAAGTAAACCTACTATGTTACAAAACGTAAATACGGCTCAAACCTTTGCCAATAAACAATGATGACCTTCTTCAGTTAACTTTAATAGTGCTGATCTACTTAACTTACTCAGGGCTTTGTAAATTTCTGTATCAGATAATACTTTTTTACTTTACTTTTAGATTTCACCCATGATACTTTAGAAAAAAGAGAGTTTACAGGAATTCGAGACTAAGTAATGTTTGCCTTAAACAAAAATCGTCGTAAAAAAGTAACAAGAGCTGCTGTCGCCCATCGGGATAGCTTGAGAAAAAACTTAGAGCATCGTCTAGAGATTGCGAGAGCCAATGGCAACGAAACTCTGGTTCGTAAGCTAGAAGCAGAGGCAAATTACCTGCGTCTAGATTGAGCTGAGTTGCCCAATTAATCCTGGCATCTGACAACCTAATTCCATTATGTCAGGAAAATGTCACATGTCAGGAATATTTAACAAGTTTTCTTTTGTACCTGAGAAACGATCGAATGTAACGGGTTTCAAGCACCGTCCTTTGGGGACGGTGTTTTATTTTGGGGAATTGGGTATTGGGTATTGGGAATTGGGTATTGAGAATTGGGAATGGGGAATTGGGTATTGGGAATGGAGAATTGGGAATCTCTCTCTTATCTCCCTTGTCTCTCTTATCTCCCTTGTCATCCCCATCCCCCCACACCTCCCACACTCCCTTGGCTGGAGTAGTTATACTAGTGATAAACTAGCTATCAGCTATCAGCTTTTTGGCTGAAGGCTGAATATTAATATTGATATGAAAGCTCTACTTGCTGAAGCCTGGAAAGCTTGGAACCGCCACAGTGGCTGGATGGTGTGGAATTTGTTTCTGGCTTTCATACCCTTGGCGTTAAGTGTTTGGTTGTTCCGCCGCAACACTGGCTCCCGCTCAATTATCTGGTGGGTGGGTTTGATAGTTTTTATCTTATTTTTGCCCAATGCTCCTTATCTGCTCACAGACATCAAGCATCTGATTGGAGCGATTCGCGGTGGTTATTCAATTTGGGTGATTACCTTAATTCTGATTCCCCAGCATCTCACTGTGATCCTGCTGGGATTTGAAGCCTATGTCCTGTGTGTCATTAATCTGGGTTACTACTTGCAACAGCAGGGTGCAGGCAAATTTGTCCTTTGGGCAGAGTTAATGACTCATGCTTTGTGTGCTGTTGGTATTTATTTAGGAAGATTCCAGCGGTTCAACAGCTGGGACTTGGTTACTCAACCTGATGACTTAGCCATGAGCGTGATCAATGATTTAACTGCTAAACGCCCACTACTAGTTATGGTAGTAACATTTATCGTGCTTACAGTATTCTATTGGGTAATGAAGCAAGTGACTCTAGGAGTATTATTGAGAATGCGCCAAAGAAGTTATGACTTATGAGAAGGGAATTGGGAATTGGGAATTGGGAATTGGGAATTGGGAATTGGGAATTGGGAATTGGGAATTGGGAATTGGGAATTGGGAATTGGGAATTGGGAATTGGGAATTGGGAATTGGGAATTGGGAATTGGGAATGGGTAATAGGCAAGAATGACCTTCTTCTACAACAATGAACAACTAGATAAACTGGGTAATGAGATCCTGGAAGCAACTTGGGCAGAATTTCCACAGCTAGCTTGCCATCAAATTGCTCTATCTTGGATAGTTTATGATCCCCCTGTACCGGTGAATACCGGTGGTGCTCTCTCGGCAGAGGAATTCTGGAAACACCAAGTCCGAGGCTTTAGTTATCGGGGTATGGAGCGAATTGACCCGGCTGGTATTGCAAGTCTCTTCTACCTGGTGGCCATTGAAGAATGGTTAGAAAACAACATGATTCCCCACTCAGGGGAGTTAGATCGGGCAATTAAGGAGATGATGGTCAACTCCAGTAATGATGCCTTGGGTTTCGTGGTAGATATGTTGAGTGGTACTACTAGTGGGCATGAGTTAACATCAGGGCCATTGGCAACTTGGAAGTTTCAGCGTAATATCATTAATCGTTACTTTCAGTCCCTAGGCTGGCCAGAACTCGAATCGATTAATATCAATCAAAAAATCTGGAGTGATAGCCCCTATGGTAGAGAAAGAGTTTTCTTCGGAGAGTTGGGGGAAAACCGTAACCTGCTGACAACCAATGCTACCTTAAGACTACTGCACAGTATTATTGGAGGAGTCGCAGTTTCCCCAACGCGATCGCAACAGATGATGGCTTTGCTCAAGCGTACTCTCGAACCAACTCAATCGAGTAGCGAAGGTTTTTTGGGTGCTAGCCTTCCTCAAGAAGCTCAATTATGGTCTAAAGCTGGTTGGAATACTCAAGTTCGCCATGATGCTGCCTACATTGAGTTACCATCTGCATCTCCCTATCTGTTGGTTGTCTTTATCGAAGGGGAAACTAACAGCACAAACCAGGACATTTTACCCTTTGTTTCTCAGCAAGTCGTCGCTGCTATGATTAAGGCTTAATGCAATACTGCTCGGTTATTAGAGTGTGGGGGGTGTGGGGAACATGGGGAGGAATAAGAACTCTCGAGAAACTATTTTAGATTTTAGATTTTAGATTTTAGATTTATTTAGATTTTGGATTTTAGAATTGAATCAACACAAGCCTAAGGCTCCGAGGTGAGGAAGGAGGTGGGAAATAGTGTTTCTCACTCTTTCAATTGGTGGCGCGAAGCGCTCCAAGGCGAGCTCTTGAGAAAGAAGGCTCCAAGGCTCCAAGGCTCCAAGGGAAGCTGACTTGTTTTTCTTATTCTTTTTGGACTGAAGTCCTACTACTGCTCATTACTCATTACTCATTACTCATTGAGGCAAACCCTAACTAAATGGGTGACAATAGGAGAAATAATGCTAAATAACTGATATTCTCGCTACAGAAGTCAGCAAACAGTATATGCAAACACTGATCACTCCCTCAACTGCTCCTAAGCCAGCAACCATTGATACTACCATTCAGCGGCGCAAGACTCGCCCGGTAAAAGTCGGTAGTGCCACGATTGGTGGTAACCATCCTGTAGTGGTGCAATCGATGATTAATGAAGACACCTTGGATATCGATGGTTCCGTTACCGCTATTCGCCGCCTCCATGAAGCTGGCTGTGAGATTGTTCGCGTTACAGTACCTAGTATCGGTCATGCTAAGGCTTTAGCTCAAATCAAAGAGAAATTAGCCCAAACTTACCAAGCAGTACCGTTGGTAGCCGATGTTCACCACAACGGCATGAAAATTGCCCTGGAAGTTGCTAAGCATGTTGATAAGGTTAGGATTAATCCAGGTTTGTATGTGTTTGAGAAGCCAAAACTGGAGCGCACGGAATATACCCAAGAGGAATTTACCGAAATTGGTAACAAAATCCGTGAAACTTTGGAACCGTTGGTAATTTCTCTCCGAGAGCAAGGTAAAGCAATGCGCATCGGCGTTAACCACGGCTCCCTGGCGGAACGGATGCTGTTTACCTATGGTGACACCCCGGAAGGTATGGTAGAATCTGCCCTAGAATTTATTCGTATCTGTGAGTCTTTAGACTTCTACAACATCGTAATTTCCCTGAAAGCCTCACGGGTACCAGTCATGCTAGCAGCTTATCGCCTGATGGCCCAGCGGATGGAGCTGTTGGGTATGGATTACCCCTTGCATTTAGGTGTTACGGAAGCTGGAGATGGAGAATATGGACGTATCAAGTCTACTGCTGGTATTGCCACTCTCTTAGCTGAAGGTATTGGTGATACGATCCGTGTTTCCCTGACCGAGGCTCCGGAAAAAGAAATACCTGTCTGCTACAGTATTCTGCAAGCCCTGGGACTGCGGAAAACCATGGTAGAATATGTAGCCTGTCCTTCCTGTGGGCGTACTTTGTTTAATTTAGAAGATGTCTTGCACCAAGTTCGGGAAGCTACTAAGCACTTAACTGGTTTAGATATAGCAGTTATGGGCTGTATTGTTAACGGTCCTGGGGAAATGGCAGATGCCGACTATGGTTATGTGGGCAAACAACCCGGTTACATTTCTCTGTATCGGGGACGAGAGGAAATTAAGAAAGTCCCGGAAAACCAAGGTGTGGAGGAATTAATGAATTTAATTAAAGCCGATGGGCGCTGGGTTGATCCGTAGTTAGGGCTTGGGAGAAGAAGTAACAAGTAACAAGTAACAAGGTAATGAAGCATGTATCCTAGTTTTGGGCACTCAAATCCCTAGGTAATCTTGGGGGATGCAAGTGCTCAAAACTAGGATAAATTCATCATTCATCATTCATCATTCCTTGTTACTTATTCAGCAGACCCTAGTTATACCAAATCCGGTTTAGATACCCCCGTTTTGAAGAAACTGCCGAACCCTGTAGAGACGTTGCATGCAACGTCTCTACAGGGTGGGACGTAGCGGGTTTATGTATACCGGATTTGGTATTAGCTATCAGGTGTCAGCTTGTTTTTTGATAGAAGCAGCTTCCTTCTTTAATAATTGCTATTACTCACTGCTGGTTGCTACAAATTCAGGTTTCTTCTCCTGGGATATTTCTTCGAGTCTTGGTACTCTTTCCCATTGGGGAGTAACTGGCTGGTATTGGCAATAGCAGATGACTGTTTCCTCCCATTCACAATTGCCGGACATCGCACTATAACGATGTACCCTAGTTACTATCCAGTCCCCATCTCTGGAATCGAGTCTGTCAGGTTCATCAGTGGTTAGATTGCGTTTGATTTGGGGCAAGCGATATCCAGGCTGGGGAATTTCTGGATAGCTTTGTCTGTTTTGATGTTCTTTAAGGTAATCTGTCAGAGTACCCAGAGGATTTCTGCGATTCTCCCATCCTGCCTCATCAGATTCTGCATAAAAGAGAATTAAAACTCCTCTGCTATTAGGTTTCTTAGTTGTCATACCATAACTCCTGGAAATTGAACTCTTCGTTATAGAAAACGCAGTTAACTTTGAAGGTTTGGTCTTGGGTGACTTCTACATCAATCAGGTTTAAGTTATATTTATCCCGCATCTGTTCGCAGTACTTCCTACTAACCGCTGGCTTGCGGAATATCTTTTTCTTTGGCGCGTCATCCTCTATCACACTCCCTGTTGCTTGCTCCCTGTTCCCTTGTAAAAGCTTTACCCTATCACGAATATACCTCCAATAACCGTTGATGCACCATTGCTTGAATGTGCTTACCAATTGCTAAGGAATAGATGTAGGTTGGGTCGAGGCAACGAGACCCAACACAGCCCACTGTGAGA